>CABRIB010000017.1 GCA_902470915.1 uncultured Collinsella sp.
TCTACACAAGGAGTATCGTCGGCAGCGTCAGATGTGTATAAGAGACAGCCTGGAGGCTGCGCATCTTTCTTTGGTCAGCTAGGATTGCATTGCCGGGGCCGGGGTGCCTGCTTTGTTTTGAGAAGTTCGCGGAGCCCACTTCTCAAAACAAAGCAGGCACCCCGGCCCTCGTGGAATAGCTAAGAGGGGGATGGATGAGCTTTACGAGCGTGGCGTTGCAGATGGTGACGGTTTCTTTGCCGATCCTGTTGGGTTGGTGTATCTCCAAGCTGGGGTTTATGAAGGCAGAGTTTGAGCGCGAGCTTTCGCGTTTGCTGCTGCAGGTGGCGTTGCCGTGCTTGGTGCTTTCGTCGGCGTTGGGTGACGATGTGCAGTTGCCGAGCGTTGCCGATACGTTTTCGCTTATGGGCTTGTCCGTCGCCATGTATGCGGTGGCGATTGTTATTGCGTTTACCGTTACCGCTGCCCTTCGTGTGCCCAAGGGAACAGAGTGCTCGTATCGCTTTGCGGTGATTTTCGGTAATGCCGGGTTTATCGGCTTTCCGGTTATTTCGGCGGTATTGGGAAAACAGGCGCTGTTGTACGCTTCGATTGCGCTCATTCCCCTCAACATATTTATGTTCACCGTTGGCGTCATGCTCTTTAGTGGCGCACAAGGCGGCCTCAAGAAGCAGCTGCGAAATCTTGCCGCTTGTTGCAAAAACCCTGGCCTTATTGCGAGTGTTGTCGTGCTCATTGTCGTTTTGACCGGATGGACCGACTGGGGCGTCGTGGGCGATTCGATTTCCATCGTGGGTACCATGACCACCCCGGCGGCGCTGCTGCTCATGGGTTCGTCCATTGCCAAGTATCGACCGCTCGATATGCTCACCAACTGGCGCGCCTATGTCGCCGTGGCATTCCGTTTGGTTATCGTGCCCGTGGCGTGTCTTGCCGTGGCCCGCGTGTGGCCAGGCATGACGCCCATGTTTATCACAACACTCGTCCTCGAGATGGCCATGCCGGTAGGCAGCAACGGCACACTGTACTGCCTCCAATACGGCAAAGACGCCCGCCCCATGATGCAGTGCACCTTCCTGTCGATCATCTGCTCCATTTTGACAATCCCATTAGTAACGATGCTGTGTGCGTAGCATCCGGGACGGTCTCGCGCTGGGGCCCTGTCAGGCGGGGTGACTTTGTCCGGGGAAGTGGGCTTCGCGAACTTCCCCGGACAAAGTCACCCCGCCTGACAGGGCCCTCTCGACCGTTTCGATCTGCGGGTCTGATAATTATTTAATGTAATGGGGACTTTGCTGTTGCTGCCTTAGAGACAGCGCATCTACCTTTGGTCAGCCAAGGTTAAATCGTCGGGGCCGGGGTGGTTGGTATAGGTTTTGGAAGTTCGCGAAGCCCACTTCCAAAACCTATACCAACCACCCCGGCCCTCGCCCGTATCACCCCGCTGAGCGAGCTATAGACGCCACGCACCGATACGGTAAAGCGCCGGCTTGAAATTGGTGCTATATTCGGCTTGAGTTGTTTAATGCTAGTACGGGAGGCTGATATGGGGCTGTTCAAGAAGAAAAACCCGCAGGACGCCTTTGATCCCGATGTGTTTACCATCACGGATACTATTTTGGACCCGCCGCGGTTTACGTTTTTGCCGGCCATCTACCAGGATGCTACGCGTCGCAAGTGGGCCGTGCATCAGCGCGGTGCGCAGCCGAAGATCTTTGACTACGCGGATGTGCTGCAGTGTGAGATCGTCGAGACTGGGAATCCCGAGGATGTGCCGGAGCTCAGCAATCGTGAGCTCGCTCAGCAGATTTTGATCAATCCAGCTCAGGCCACTAAAAACAACGCCGCCAAGCGTAATATATGCCTTGGTATGGGTGTCATCGTTGCCGTGCGAACCGGCGAGGATGAGATTTCGAAGCTTGAGATTCCGGTGACTGCGGGCGAAGTCAAGCGAGACTCCGGCCTATATCGGTCGTATCGGAACGTTGCGGAGCAGATTAAGGAAGCTTTCGACGCCATGGGGTGTTCGGAGCAATGATGCCCGCAGCATCAGGCGGTTGAGGAGCCTTGCCCATGTCGAGCGAACCATATGCGATTCCGCCCAAAGATCGCGCCTTTGAGGGCATTCTTTGGTATATCAAACACTATGACTTACAAGGTGGCGACCGACTGCCCGCCGAGCGCGTGCTCTGCGAGGAGCTGGGCGTGTCGCGCACGGCGCTGCGCGCTGCCATTACGCGCCTTATTTCGTGTGGAACCCTAGAAAGCCGTCGTGGCTCGGGCACCTATGTGTGCCCTCCCAAGCCGCTGAACATCTTTCAGGAAACATGGAACTATACCCAGGCCGTCGAGAGGGTCGGCTTAAAGTCGACTGCGCGTTTGGTCTGGTCAAAGGTCGTGTATGCTGATATCGATTTTGCTCAAAAGGCGCAGATCGATCTGGGCATGCCACTCTTTTGCATTCGACGCGTGCGCGTGGTTAATGGTTCTCCGGCGTCGATCGAGACGGCTTACGTCAACCTGTCTTTGTGCCCGTCGCTTCCCGATCACGATTTTGAGCAGGAGAGCCTCTACGACGTTTTGCTCAAAGAAGGCAACGTTCATGTGACGCACGGCAAGGAGCATATTTCCATCAGCCGCCTGAACGCCGAAGAGGCCAAGCTGCTGGATGCCCAGGAGGGCACGCCGGTGTTCTACAAGGCTTCGCACGAGCGCGACGAGAACAATGGTTTTGTCGAGTACTGCAAGGCCGTGATTCTGCCGACCAAGTATCGGTTTGCCGATAACGGCGAGGCGGACGGCGTTGCGACGAAGGTGGGTGTCGAATGGCTGAAGCAGTAGAGGGCCTGCCGGTCTACAAGCAAATTCGCCGTTGTATTGCGGAGCGAATCGAACGCGGTGACTATCCGACGGGTTCGATGATACCGTCCGAAAACGAGCTTGCCGAGGAATTTGGCACCACGCGCCTGACGATTCGAAGCGCCATGGACGAGCTGGTCAAGAGCGGTCAGATCCGTCGCGTGCAGGGCAAGGGCGCCTTTGTGGGGCACAAGTGGTTTGACGAACATGTTCGCAAGGGCGGCTTTCGTCAGACGGTCCTGGCCTCGGGCGCGACGCCGTCGGTGCGCATCTTGGCGCGCTCCAAGCGCTATGCCGGGCCGTACTATGCCGACCTGTTTGGTATCGCCGAGGACGACCTTCTTTACTCGGTGCGCCGCCTTAACTGCATCGACGGCGAGCCCGTGTCGATCGAGATGACGCTGATTCCGTGCCTGCTGTTCCCGGGTATCGAGGATGTCGATATTTCGGTCTTCAGTCTGTACGAGACATACGACATGCTGGGCCGAAAGCCGGACAAGTCGATCGAGAAGCTCGATATCGAGGCACTGGGTGCGCGCGACGCGAGCCTGCTCGATCTTGAGGCGGGCGATTTGGCGCTTGTGCTGGAATGCCTGACCTACGATGCGAGCGGACAGGTCATCGAGCACGCCAAGTCCTTTACCCGCGGCGACGCCGGCGGTTATTCCTACAACTACTAGCGTTGAGAGCGTCCTTGCGCACGGCGGGGGCGCTCGTTTTTTGAGGATATGTGCCGCTTGACCGATGAGCGGCCAAAACTGACCGTCTACCGAGAGGGGAGGATGAAATCGAAAAATCGGTATTAAAAACGGCTAACCTGTTATCGTTCACTGGTATTAAGAACCTTTGAATTGTTGAGTTTGCGGCCAAGATGACCGCAAGATTAAGCGAGACGAATGGGGCGGCAAGCCCGTTCGTACCCGTGCGACAATTCAAACTGCTCGTGAAAGGAGCGGGAATGAAGGAGACCGAGAAGATCGAGATCGTGCACTTCGACCAGGAGGGCTACCTCGAGGACGGCAGGAACGTCTACGAGGCCGGCAAGAGGATGACCGCCCTGGCCGACCGCGTGCACGAGGAGGGCTACGACGCCGTCTTCCTGATGGGCGTCGGCGGCACCTGGGACGAGTTCATGCAGCTCGAGTACCTCATGAACAAGTTCGGCGACCGCGACCTCGAGGTCTACCTGATCCACGCCGCCGAGTGGAACGTCATGGGCCACAAGCGCATGACCGACAAATCCGTCGTGCTGACCGCCTCCGAGTCCGGCACCACCCCCGAGGTGCTCGAGGCCGTCGGCAAGATGAGGGAGATGGGCGTGCGCGTCTTCGCCATGACCAACCCCGAGGGCAAGATCGGGCAGGCCGTGGGCGCCGAGAACTGCGTCATGATGGCCTCCGACCACGGCGCCGGCGGCTGCGAGAAGGGCTACTACCTCGCCGACTGCTTCGGCCTGCGCCTGCTCAACCGCCGCGGCTGCTTCCCCAAGTTCGACCTGTTCATCGAGCAGACGAAGGACGTCTGGAAGGACATGCTCGACATCCGCAAGCGCTTCGAGCCGCGCGCCGAGGAGCTCGCCAGGAAGTACGCGCTGGCCGACTACACCATGTTCATCGGCTCGGGGGCCCTCTGGGGCGAGACCATCCTGTACTCCATGTGCCTGCTCGAGGAGATGCAGTGGAAGCGCACCCGCTACATCACCTCGGCCGACTTCTTCCACGGCACCCTCGAGCTGCTCGAGCCCGGCGTCCCGGTGTTCCTGTTCATGGGCGAGGACGAGTGCCGCGCCCTGGACGAGCGCGTCCGCGCCTTCCTCACCAGCGGCGTGACCGGCGACGAGGACTACGTCATCATCGACACCGCCGCGTACGCGATCCCGGGCCTGGACGACGACTTCCGCGTCATCGTGTCCCCCTGGATCCTGTCGGTGCTCACCACCGACCGCCTCTCGCGCAACTACGAGCTGGTCACCAAGCACAACCTCAAGTACCGCCGCTACTACCACCAGTTCGACTACTAAGAGCTGGTCGCGGGTCCGATATCTTGGCTGGTTGATATCTCGACCCTGCACAAGGGCGTCCGCAATTGCGCGGGCGCCCTTTTTGCGTTGTGACAAGAGACTGCTGCTAACCGCTTTCCCTATGTTTCCAAATGAATACGGTGTGAGCCGAGGAGGACGATTCTCCCCGCAAACACTCTAGTATGCTAAAGTACCCAGAAGACCGGCGGAGCTATGCCGGTCTTCTGCTCTATATGAAACACAGCATGAGGAGGCTCACCAGATGACGGCCACACCGTGGGGATTCCGGGACATATTGCCCGAGGAGGCTCAGGCGCGCGAGGAGATTGCGCTGACGGTGAAGGGCTGCTTTAGGGAGCATCATTACCTGCCGGTCGAGACGCCGCTGCTCGAGGACAAGGGTTCGCTCGAGGAGGGCGGCCGCATTGCGGACACGCCGTTTAAGCTCTTTGATGATGACGGTCGCCTGCTGGTGGTCCGTCCCGACAACACACTGCCGATTGTGCGCCTGGTTTCGACCCGCATGCGCGCGGCCGATCTGCCGCTGCGCCTGCGCTACGAGGCGCCGGTGGTCCGCGAGTGCCAGCGCAATGCCGGTGGCTCGCGTCAGTTTACGCAGCTGGGCTCTGAGCTCATCGGTGCGGGCGACACCGCGGGCGATGTCGAGATCGTCTCGCTGGTGGCCGAGGCCGTGCGCAAGCTGGCGCTGCCCGATGCACGCATTATCGCGGGCAGTGTGCGTCCGTTTAAGGAGCTGCTCGCGGCGTGTGAGGATCGCGATCTGGCCGCTGAGGCCCTGCGCTGCGTGCACGCCAACGACTTTGTGGGCCTCGATGCCCGCGTGGCGGCAAGCACCGAGTCCGATGCCGTCAAGGCCGCCATTAGCGAGCTGCCGCGTTTGCACGGCGGTGCCGAGGTGCTCGACCGCGTGGACGCGCTGCTGGAGGCCGCCGGTATTGTCGCGCCGCTGACGCGCGAGCTGCGTGCCCTGGTCGAGGGCCTGGCACCCGAGGACGCCCAGGTGCTGTCATTCGACTTCTCCATTATGAACTCTTTCGATTACTACACGGGCCTGGTCTTTAAGGCCTATGCCGGCGGCCTGCCCGATCCGGTGGGCTCGGGCGGTCGCTACGACTCCATCTTTACCGGCGCATTTGGCGACGGTATCGAGGTGCCGGCGGCGGGCTTCGCCTTTTCGCTCGAGCGCCTGGAGGCCGCGCGCACCTCGGCCGAGGATGCCGCTTCCGATGGCGACCACGCCGTGGGCCGTGGCGCCGAGGGCCCGCTGCGCATTGCCGTGCCCAAGGGCTCGCTTAAGGCCGACACGCTCGACGTGCTTGAGATCGCGGGCCTGGACGTCTCCGAGCTGCGTGACCCCGGCCGTCACCTGATCGTGCGCGGCCGCGACACGCGTGCCGGCGAGGGCGCGGTCGGCGATATCGAGTTTGTCATCGTGCGTCCCAGCGATGCGCCTGCCTTTGTGGGCTGCGGTGGTGCCGATTGCGGCATCTGCGGTTGGGACTCGCTCATCGAGGCAGACCTCAACCTGCTGCAGCTGGTCGACCTGGGCTATGGCCTGTGCACCTTTATCGAGGCGGAGCCCGCATGGCGCGCCGGTCAGGCCGAGCGCAACTATACTCGCCGCGGGTCGCTTCGCGTGGCCACCAAGTATCCGCGCATCGCGGGTGCATGGTATGCCGAGCGCGGCGTGAACGCCGACATCGTTTCGCTGCACGGCAACATCGAGTTGGGCCCCATCGTCGGCATGACTGATCGCATCGTGGATATTACTGCCACGGGCGCCACGCTGCGCGACAACGACCTGGTCATCACCGGTCGCATTATGGACTGTACGGCCCGCTTCTTCGTCAACCCGGGTGCTGCGCGCCTGGATCCGCGCGTGCGTAATCTGGCAGATCGCTTGGCAGCGGCCGTGAAGGACAAGCATTTTGAGCCCGTTGCGGGCTCGGCACAATAGCGCGAGCACGCACGGGCGTCCCAACGTCTGGGCTGCGGGCCGATTGGCGCCGCCGCCCGGCCTCTCGTTTTTCGAACTCAACCTCGACCGATAGGGGATTCCGATATGAAGACCATCAAGCTTGCTCCCGGTGAGCGCCTCGTTACCAACCAGCTCAACCGCAAGGGTGTGCTGCCGCAAAGCATCGTCGACGCCGCCCGCGATATCGTGGCTAACGTGCGCGCCAACGGCGATGCCGCGGTGCGCGATTACTGTCAGCGTTTTGACGGTGTCGAGCTGCAGAGCTTCCGTCTGCCGCAAGAGCAGGTCGATGCCGCGCTCGAAGGCCTCGATCCGGCCTTTGTCGCCGCGCTCGAGAAGGCCGCACGCCAGATTCGCGAGTTCCACCAGCGCGAGGTCGAGCAGAGCTGGTTTACCACGCGTGCGGACGGCACCATGCTCGGCGTTAAGGTGACCCCGCTCGCGGCGGCCGGCATCTATGTGCCGGGCGGTCGCGCGCAGTACCCTTCCACCGTGCTTATGAACGCCATTCCCGCCAAGGTGGCCGGCGTCAAACGCGTGGTTATGGTGACCCCGCCGCAAAAGGATGGACTGATTAGCCCGTATACGCTCGCGGCCGCTAAACTCGGCGGCGTGGACGAGATCTATATGGTGGGCGGCGCCCAGGCCGTGGCCGCACTGGCGTACGGTACCGAGACCATTCCGCGCGTCGACAAAATCACCGGCCCGGGTAACGCCTTTGTTGCGGCGGCCAAGCAGATTGTCTCGGGCGATGTGGGAATCGACATGGTCGCCGGCCCGTCCGAGGTCTGCGTGCTGGCCGATGCTACGGCCAAGCCCATGGTGGTCGCGGCAGACCTGATGGCTCAGGCCGAGCACGATCCGCTGGCAGCCTGCTATTTGGTGACCTGCGACGAGCAGTTTGCGCGCGAGGTCGAGGCGGGTATCGATATTCTGGTGGCGCAGTCCCCGCGTGCCGAGATCACGCGTGCCTCGCTCGATAACGAGGGCACCATCGTGGTGGCCGCCGATATGGCTGCCGCTGTCGAGGCGGTGAACACCGTGGCGCCCGAGCACCTTGAGCTGCACTGTAAGGATGCGATGGGCCTGCTCGGCGGCATTCGCAACGCCGGCGCCATCTTTGTGGGCGCGTGGAGCTCCGAGCCGCTCGGCGATTACGTTGCCGGCCCGAACCACACGCTGCCGACCGGCGGTACGGCCATGTTCTCCAACCCGCTTTCGGTCGAAGAGTTCGTTAAGCGCTCGAGTGTCATTTGTTATACACCCGAGGGCCTGCTCTCGGACGCTCCCGCGACGCAGCGCCTGGCCGAGGCCGAGGGCCTGTGGGCGCACGCGCTTTCCGCCGCTTTGCGTCGCCGCGTGTTGGAGCAGGGCGAGGATGCCGTGAGCGCTGCGTCGCTGGCTGCGGCCGACCTGACCAAGGTCGCCTGGCCGGGTGATACGACCGCGACGGTCGCCGAGGGCGTGGACCTGGCGGCTGCAGGCTCGGATGGCGCTGGCGCGACCGGCGAGGAGGCTTAACATGGCCGAACTCACGCCGCGCATGAAGGAGCTCGTCCAGCCCTACTTGGCCGGTATTGAGCCCTACGATCCCAACTTTACGCCCACGCGCATCAATCTTTCGGCCAACGAGAACACCTATCCCGTGCCCGCTGGCGTGCGCGAGGCGATCGACGCGGCCTTGGCTGCCACACCGCTCAACCGCTATCCCGATCCCATGTCCAACGAGCTGCGCGACGAGCTTGCCACTTGGCATGGCGTGACGCGCGAGAACATCTGCGTGGGCAACGGCGGAGACGAGCTGCTCTATAACTACCTGCTGGCGTTTGGCGGCGCGGGGCGGACCCTGCTCAACTGCCCACCGTGCTTTAGCGAGTATGCGTTCTTTGCGTCGCTGTGCCAGACCGAGGTGCGCGACGTGTGGCGCGACCCGGCGACCTTTGAGCTCGACCAGGCAGCCGTGCTTGCCGCGGCGCCGGAGTGCAGCCTGGCCATCGTGACTTCGCCCAACAACCCCACGGGCGACGTGGTACCGCTCGACTTTGTCGCGGCCCTGTGCGATGCGTGCCCCGGCATGGTCATGGTCGACGAGGCCTACGTTGAGTTTGCGGACGATTCGTTTGGCGCGGCTACCACGGCGCAGGGACTTATCGCCGAGCATCCCAACCTGGTGATTTTGCATACGCTGTCCAAGGCGTTTGGCGCCGCCGGCACGCGTCTGGGCTATGTGATCGCGGCGCCCGAGGTCATCGATGCGTTTGCGGCGATTCGCCAGATCTACTCGGTTAACGTGCTGAGCCAGGCCGCCGCGCTTGCCTGCGTGCGTGCCCGCGATGCGTACGCGCCCGTGGTGGCGCAGGTCGCATCCGAGCGCGAGCGTGAGCTGTGCGCCCTGCGCGCGATGGCTACCGAGGGCATGCCCGTGGAGGCATGGCCGAGCGCGGCGAACTTTGTGCTCGTGCGCACGCCGCATGCCACGCACGTGCGCGAGCGTCTGCGCGACGAGTATTCGATTTTGGTGCGCGACTTTAGCTACGCGCCGGGGCTTGCGGACTGTCTGCGCATTACCGTGGGTACCCCGCAGGAAAACGACGAGGTGCTGGCTGCGTTTGCCGCGCTGGTGAAGGAGGAGATGTAGATGGGCCGTTATGCCGAGGCGACCCGCAAGACGGGCGAGACCGACATTGTCGTAAAGCTTGACCTGGACGGAAGCGGCGTGTGCGATATCTCGACCGGCGTGCCGTTTTTCGACCACATGCTCAACGCCTTTGGCCGCCATGGCCTGTTCGATTTGACGGTACATGCGGTAGGTGACGTTGAGGTCGACGCGCACCACACCGTTGAGGACACGGGCATTGTGCTGGGTGAGGCGTTTTGCCAAGCGCTGGGCGACAAGGCGGGCATTACACGCTTTGCCGACGCGGCGATCGCCATGGACGAGACGCTCGTGATGGCCGCCGTGGATATCTCGGGCCGCGGGCAGGCCTACTGCGAGCTGCCCGTGCCGACCGAGCGCGTGGGCAGCTTCGATACCGAGCTGGCCGTCGAGTTCTTCTACGCCTTTGCGCGCGATGCCAAACTTACGCTGCACGTGCGCGAGCTGGTGGGCGGTAACTCACATCACATTATCGAGGCCGCCTTTAAGGCCGTGGGCCGCACGATGCGCCACGCTTGCGAGCTCGATCCCCGCGTGCAGGGCATCCCCAGCACCAAGGGATCGCTGTAACCGTCACAAGGGTAAAACCACCACAAAGGTGCCTGTCCCCTTTGTGGTGGTTTTGGATGATGAGAAAAGGGAGGGTCGCGTGGGCGAACCGAAGATCGTGGTGGTCGACTACCACAAGGGCAACTTGTCGAGCGTCGTGCGCGGGCTTGCGCGCGCCGGTGCCGCCGCCTGCACGTCGGACGATCCGGAGCAGATCCGCAACGCCGACGGCCTGGTCATCCCGGGCGTGGGCGCGTTCTATGATGCGATCGCCTTTATGCGCCAGAGCGGCGAGGCGGACGCGGTGCTCGATGCCATCGCCGTTGGAACTCCGCTGCTCGGCATCTGCCTGGGGCTTCAGCTATTTTTTGAGCGCGGCAACGAGGGCGTGCCTGCGGACGAGGGCGCGGTCGCCGACGGCAACGCCTCCGAGCAGGCTGGCGGTCCCTGGGTCGATGGCCTGGGTATTATGCGCGGCTCGTGCACGCGCTTGGAGTCGAGCCGCCTGAAGGTGCCGCACGTGGGCTGGGACCAGGTGCACATGACGCCCGCCGGCGCGGCCGATCCGCTGCTTGCTGGTTTTGCCGAGGGTGCCAACATGTACTTCACCCACAGCTACGCGGTGGCCGACGACGCCGATGGCGCCGATGTGCTGGCTCGCACGCACTACACGCGGAGTTTCCCGTGCATCGTGCGCCATGGCAACGTGTGGGGCTGCCAGTTCCATCCCGAGAAATCCTCCGCGCTGGGTCAGCGCATCCTTAAGAACTTCGTCAACATCGTCGAGGAGGCCGGCCGATGATCCTGTTTCCCGCAATCGATCTGATCGGCGGCAAGGTCGTGCGCCTTGAGCGCGGCGACCGCAGCCGCTGCAAGGTATATTCCGACGACCCCGTGGCCGTTGCTCGCTCGTTTGCCGAGCAGGGCGCAAGCTGGGTGCACGTCGTCGATTTGTCCTCTGCCTTTGGCGAGGACGAGGACACATGCTCTGCCAACTCGGCGGCGATCAAGGCCATCTGCGGCGTCGACGGTCTGTCCGTGGACGTGGGCGGCGGCGTCCGCTCGCTTGCGCGCATCGACGAGTTGGCCGGCTATGGTGCTCGCCGCATCGCGCTAGGCACGGTGCTAGTGACCGAGCCGGGTTTTGCCGAGGTGGCGGCCCAAGGCTTTGGCGAGCTGCTGGTGGCAGACATCGCCGCACGCGACGGCCAGGTCAAGGTGAATGGCTGGCGTGACGGCGCGGGCGTGGCGCTCGACGACGCTGTGGCGCAGCTTTCCGAGCTGGGTTTTAAGCATCTGGTGTATACCGACATTGCGCGCGATGGCATGCAGACGGGCATCGATGTGGCGGCGTATCGCCATGTGGCCGAGGTCGCGGGCTTTCCCGTCGTGGCATCGGGCGGCATCTCGACGCTCGACGACATCCGCGCGCTGGCCGCGGTGGGCGAGGTCGCGATTGAAGGCGCCATTACCGGCCGTGCGCTCTACGAAGGCAACTTTACGCTGGCCCAGGCGCTGGCCGCCGCCCGAGGGGAGGAGTAGCCCATGCTTACCAAACGCGTAATTCCCTGCCTAGACGTCAAGGACGGCCGCGTGGTCAAGGGCGTCAACTTTGTGAGCCTGCGCGATGCGGGCGACCCGGTGGAGCTGGCCCGCGCCTACGACCGCGAGGGTGCGGACGAGGTCGTCTTCCTGGACATTACCGCCACGAGCGACAACCGCGCGACGACCATCGAGATGGCGGCGCATGCGGCCGAGGAGCTCGCTATTCCCTATACCGTGGGCGGCGGCTTTCGCGACCTGGCGGGCATGCGCACCATGGTTGCAGCCGGTGCTGACAAGGTGTCGCTCAACTCTGCCGCCGTGTGCGACCCGTCGCTGATTAGCCAGGCTGCCGCGGCTTTTGGCAGTCAGGCCGTGGTCGTGGCGATCGATGCCAAGCGCGTCGGTTTGCCCGGAGAGCCGGGTGCCGACAAGTGGGAAGTCTTTACCGCAGGAGGCCGCAACGCCACGGGCATCGACGCGGTGGCGTGGGCCGAGGAAGCGGCTCGTCGCGGCGCCGGCGAGATCTTGCTGACCAGTATGGACCGCGACGGCACCAAGGCCGGATTTGACCTGGCGCTCACCCGCGCCGTGGCGCGCGCGGTGCCGATTCCGGTGATTGCGAGCGGCGGCGTGGGCACGCTCGAACATTTTGCCGAGGGCGTGATCGAGGGCGAGGCCGATGCCGTGCTGGCGGCCAGCGTCTTTCACTTTGGGACGTTCAGCATTCGCCAGGTGAAGGAGTATATGGCCTCTCAAGGTATTCCCGTGAGATTGGATTTTTAAATGGAGCAAGTGGCAACTGCGTCCGAGCTTAAATACGACGCCCGTGGGCTGATTCCTTGTGTGGTTCAGCAGTACGACACCGGCGAGGTGCTTATGGTTGCTTGGATGAACGAGGAGTCGGTGGGGCTTACGCTCAAGACCGGTACCACGTGGTTTTGGAGCCGCAGCCGCCAGGAGCTCTGGAACAAGGGCGCGACGAGCGGCAACATGCAGGCGGTCAAGGAGCTTTGGGCCGACTGCGATAGCGATACGCTGCTGGTCAAGGTCGACTCGCCGGGCCCGGCCTGCCATACCGGCAACCGTACCTGCTTCTTCAAGAAACTCGCGTAGGGCGGGCGCTCGATTAGACGCTCGGCCACCAGAAAGGATTGAACCATGGGTGTGCGCACCGCAAACGTTCAGGATGGAAATATCGGTGAGACGCTGACGGGGCTCGCCGAGGTGATTCACGGTCGTCGTGATGCATCGCCGCAGGAGAGCTATACCGCGCGTCTGCTGACCGACGTCGAGGACGAGCTGCTCAAGAAGCTTGCCGAGGAGTCGAGCGAAGTGATCATGGCCTGCAAGGATAACGATCACGATCACATCCGCTACGAGGCCGGCGACCTGGTCTACCACCTGCTCGTGACGCTCGAGCGCTACGGCATCACCCTCGACGAACTGGCCGGCGAACTCAACGCCCGCCGTCACTAGTCTTAGGCGAGGGGCGTGGACTCCCATTCGCCGGTAGGGTGGGGGATGTCGAAGGTTCGATAGCCGCAGTCGTAGGCGTGGGCTTGCGCTTCGCGGATATTCCAGCAGATGTCGCAGGCGCGGTGCGCGTCCGAGCCAAAGGCGATGGGTACCTCGGCGTGGGCGAAGCAACGCAACAGTCCCGTCGAGGGGTAATAGTCGTCGAGGCCCTTGCGCGGCGCGGCGGTCGAGACTTCGACACGGCGACCCGTATCGTGGGCGCATTCGGCCATCTGCTCCCAAAACGGCGCCGCGTCAAAATCGGGCGCAAAGCCTTCCTTCGAAAAGCGCATGACCAGATCGGGGTGGGCCATTACATCAAAGTTAAGCGGGCTCTCGCAGGCGCGGCACCAGTCATCGACATAGCGCTCCCACACGCCGTGTACCCCCAGGTTTTCCCAAACATGCAGGTTAGTGTCGTCGTCGATCCAGCCGCAGCGCGAATCGGATGTATCGGGGCGAGCGACGTCCTCCGTTCCCGCCGTGCCCGCGGCGCCGGCCATGATATCGCCCGGATCGCCAATCCAGTGCACACTGCCCAAGCGCACTATGGCACCCGCGGACCAGCGTTCAACCAAAGGCTCGCAACCTTCGTACCAGTCGCATTCAAAGCCATAGATAAGCTCGAGCTCCGGCGCGATCTGCGCGGCGAGCTTGCGGGCGTCCTCAAATGCTAGGCGATGCGCCGTCAGGTCGCCCTCGACAACTTGCACTTCGCAGTTGGCGTCCATGCTGGCGGGCAGGGTGAGGTGGTCGGTCGAGACCATAATGCGGCAGCCGGTGGCCGCAGCGGCGCGAACGTTGTCCTCAAACGAGGCATGGCCGTCCGAAAACGAAGTATGGGTGTGGCAATCGACCAGCGGGCATGCGGGCATGGCGACTCCTTTGCAGTTGGCGAATCCGCTCCATTGTAACGGCGCGGCGTCTAACGCGCCGGGCACGCTGCGAGTCGAAATCGAGTGGAAAGGCTGCGCGGCGCGCGGTGCGGCCTCGCTTGTGCTCTCAAAACATGTACATCAGCCTCCAAAAGCTGCAAAAAATGACATGTTTGGAGGCTGACGTACACGTTTGGCTGAGGCGGTGGAGTGTCGGTTTCTTGCGGACAAGGAAAATCGCGCTCATCGCGCGCCGCCACACTTGCGCCGCCCGCGATGTGCTAGCGTTTGGATGAACAAAACGAGCCCGCGCGGAAAGGATCCGGACCGTATGCAATGCGATAGCAAATCTCCGCTGTCCCGCGAGACCGATGCACCCGAAACCATCGTCAAGCTGGAGTGCGACATCGACGATGCGTCGCCCGAGGTGCTCGCCTATGCCGCCGACCGCTTGCGCGAGGCGGGCGCCCGCGAAGTGCACTGGCTGCCTCTCTACTGCAAAAAAGGTCGTCCCGGCTGGCAGCTGCAGGTAATCTGCGCCCGCGAGGACATTGACCGTCTGCAGATGATCATCTTTTTGGAAACCACGACCAACGGCATCCGCCGCCAGGTTATGGAGCGCGTCTGTCTGCCGCGTCGTTTTGAGCAGGTGGCGACGCCTTGGGGCGAGGTGGCCGTTAAAGTAGCCATCCTGCCCGACGGCAGTGAGCGTGCGGCGCCCGAGTACGAGGACTGCTCCCGCCTCGCTCGCGAGCACAACGTGCCGCTCCAACGCGTGATGCAGGCGGCCCAGAGCGCGGCACTGCGATTTGAATAGCGCGGCCGGCGACATCCCGCGCCCAGTCATATCAACCCCACCCGAAAGGACTCCCCATGAAATACCTCATCGCTTCCGACATTCACGGCTCGGCATATTGGACCGAACGCCTGGTCGCCGCCATCGAGTCCGAGCAGCCCGACCGCATCGTGCTGCTGGGCGACCTGCTCTACCACGGTCCGCGCAACGACCTGCCGCGCGATTACGCCCCCAAGCGCGTGATCCCGCTGCTCAACGCCCTGGCCGACCGCATCATCGCGGTGCGCGGCAACTGTGACGCCGAGGTCGACCAGATGGTCCTCGACTTTCCCGTCATGGCCGACTACGCCACGCTGTTCGACGAGACCGGCCGCGAGCTGTTCCTGACGCACGGCCATGTCTTTGGCGCCGGCATGCACAACAGCGTCGACCACGCGCCCGCGCTGCCCGAGGGCTCCGCGCTCGTCTACGGTCACACGCACACCAAGGTTAACGAGGCAAGCGAGGCGCACCCGGGCCTGTGGCTCTTCAACCCCGGCAGCGTGAGCATTCCCAAGGACGGCACGCACAGCTACGGCATCTACGAGGGCGGCGCGTTCCGTCACGTGATCCTGGAGGAGGAGTAACCATGGCGCAGCACATGGATCAGCAAAATGCCGAGGGTTCGCGCGACCTGTCCACGCTGGTCGACGCGTCGGCCGAGCTGCAGCATCTGGTGCAGACCATCTGGCGCCTGCGTCAGCCCGATGGCTGCCCGTGGGACCGTGAGCAGACGCACCACAGCATCGGCAAGAACATGATCGAGGAGGCCTACGAGGCACTCGACTGCATCGAGGCGGACGACGCGGTTCACCTACGCGAGGAGCTGGGCGACGTGCTCATGCAGGTCGTGCTGCATGCGCAGATTGCGGCGGACGCCGGCGAGTTTACGCTGGCCGACGTGGCGCGCGATATCGACGCCAAGCTCATCCGACGCCATCCGCACGTGTTTGGCGATGTGGATGCCGAGAGCTCCGACGAAGTGCTCAAGATTTGGGATGAGGTCAAGCTTGCCGAGAGGGCTGCCAAGGACAAGGCCGTGGCGGCGGGCGAGGCCGCGCCCGAGGGTCTGCTCGACGGCGTGCCCACGCATCTGCCGGCGCTGATGCAGGCTCAGAAGGTGTCGCGCAAGGCGGCTGCCGTGGGCTTTGAGTGGGAGACGGTCCAGGATGTGTGGGACGAGGTCGCCGAGGAGCGTGCCGAGTTTGAGGCCGAGGCCCCTGGCTCGCCCGAGCGCGAAATGGAGTTTGGCGATCTGCTCTTTGCCCTGGTCAACGTCGCGCGCAAGGAGGGTATCGACGCCGAGAGCGCCCTGCGCGCGAGCACGGCCAAGTTTCGCCGTCGCTGGGCTGCGATGGAGCAGATGGCGGCCGATGCCCACGTGGATCTTGCCGAGCTTTCGACCCACGGCCTCAACGACCTGTGGGATGCCGCAAAGGCGGAGGAGTAAGACTGCGGGAACGACGGGCTGACACGCCTCATCGTTCTCGCTAAATTTTTCGAAAATCAAGTGTATCCCTCGGCTAACTTAGGGCATAATGCAAAAAGTGCGACATGGCTAACTTACGGAGGCGCACCGACGGTGCGCGGTCAGCCGGTCGCTTGCATCCACTACGTTTCCAAGTGAGAGGGAGACAACATGAGTGACATTTTGGACGTCTATGGTCGTGAGGTGCTCGACAGCCGCGGCAACCCCACCGTCGAGGTCGAGGTCGTGCTCGAGGACGGTAGCTTCGGCCGCGCGATGGTGCCTTCGGGCGCTTCGACCGGCGCCTTTGAGGCATGTGAGCTGCGCGACGGCGACAAGGGTCGCTATCTGGGCAAGGGTGTTTCGCAGGCCGTCGAGCATGTCAACAACGAGTGCGCTAACGCCGTCGTGGGCCTCGATGCCTTCGACCAGCGCGCCATCGATGCCGCGCTGATTGCCGCGGACGGTACCCCTAACAAGACCAAGCTCGGTGCCAACGCCATCCTGGGCGTGTCGCTGGCCACCGCCCGCGCCGCTGCCGAGTCGGCGGGCCTGTCGCTGTACCAGTACCTGGGCGGCGTCAACGCTCATCTGCTGCCCACGCCCATGATGAACATCCTCAACGGCGGCGTGCATGCCGACAATAACGTCGACTTCCAGGAGTTCATGATCATGCCGGTGGGCGCCCCGAGCTTTGCCGAGGGCTTGCGCTGGTGCGCCGAGGTCTACCACACCCTCAAGGGCGTGCTGCACGAGGCCGGCCTTGGCGGCGGCGTGGGCGACGAGGGTGGCTTCGCGCCCAACCTCAAGACCAATGCCGAGCCGTTCGAGTACATTACCAAGGCCGTCGAGAAGGCTGGCTTTAAGCCCGGCGTCGACTTCATGTACGCCATGGATCCGGCGTCCACCGAGTTCTACAACGCCGAGACCGGCATGTACGAGCTCAAGGGCGAGGGTGTGGAGTACACGAGCGCCCAGATGGTCGACTACTGGGAGAAGCTCGTCGATACCTATCCCATCATCTCCATCGAGGACGGCATGGCCGAGGAGGACTGGGACGGCTGGGTCGAGCTCACCCGCCGCATTGGCAATAAGGTGCAGCTCGTAGGCGACGATCTGTTCGTCACCAACACCGAGCGCCTCAAGAAGGGCATCGAGCTGGGCGCCGCCAACGCGATCCTGGTCAAGGTCAACCAGATCGGCACGCTCACCGAGTCGCTCGAGGCCATCGAAACCGCCAAGGAGGCCGGCTACGCTTGCATCGTGAGCCACCGCTCCGGCGAGACCGAGGACTCCACGATCGCCGACCTGGTCGTGGGCGTCAACGCCGGTCAGATCAAGTCGGGCGCCCCGTGCCGCAGCGACCGTATCGCCAAGTACAACCAGCTCATCCGTATCGAGGACGAGCTCGAGGGCAGCGCGCGCTACGCCGGCAAGGCCGCGTTCTACAACATTCGCTAGGCAGCGGCGTGTGCGGCGGCGGGGCTGACTCGGATTCGCCTCGCTTCCGCCGGGCGCTGTTGAGCACCATTGGGCGCTGGGCCATATGGCTCAGCGCCTTTTTTATGTCGAGCAAAGGCTGGCGAAGGCGGCGCGGGCGCTCGTGCTATAACTAGAATACTTAGCGCAAACAAACCTCAACCGCACAAGGCGCACATGGATCAGATTTACGACAACAGGTACTATTCCGCCGGTTCGCGTGAGCCGTCGCCTCGCCGTGCGCGCACAGTGCAGCTCGGTGGGTCCGCCTACGCCGGCGCCGACCGCTCCACGCAGCGCCCGACAAGTACCTCGCGCCCCAATGCTCATGTGAATACTTCGGCAGATGGACCGGTGCGCCCGGCACGTTCGTCGCATGCGTCGCGTCCCTCGGCCCAGATGCACGACAGGTCGAGCAGGCCCTCGAGCCGTCTTTCGGGCTCGGACTTTATGCGCTACGCCAATGACAATGCGGTGGTCAAGGCGATCTATGACTTTACGCATGGCTCTCTGCGCCCGCTGTTTATCGGCATTGTCGTGGCGCTGGCGCTCGTGAGCCTGTATTTCCCCGTGCGCGATCTGTACGTGGCAAAGCGTTCGAGCGATATCTTGGCCAAGCAGGTCGAGATTCGTCAGCAATACAATGATGAGCTGCAAAAAAGCGTCGACAAACTGCTCTCGGAGGAGGGCATTAAGGATGCGGCGTCCGAGGATCTGGGCCTGGTGATGCCCGGCGAGAAGAGGGTTGAAGTGCAGGGCCTGGACGACGATTCGGATTCGTCTTCGAGCAAGAAGTCGTCGAACGCCAAGAAGGCCAGCGAAGTTGCCAAGGAAATCGAAGAAGTCGGTAAGGACGCCCCGTGGTACATCCAGGCGCTCGACATGCTGTTTGGGTTTAACGGTGTCGAGGGCCAGACGGTCGTGTCCAACGGCAAATAGCGCCCGGAGGGGAGCCCGCAATGGCAGATTGCAAACGATATAAGGTGGCGGCGATCGATCTGGGAACGGTGTCGTCGCGACTGGTGCTGGCGCAGGTCGAGGGCGGGGCGATCGTGGAATCGTCCAAGCATACCGAGATTACCGACCTGGGCGAGGGTGTGGACGCGACGGGTCGCTTTTGCGAGGCGGCGGTCGAGCGCGTGCTCGCTGCATGCCGCATGTTTGTGGACGAGGCGCGTGCCTTTGGGGCCGCGTGCATTTGCACCACATGCACGAGCGCCGCGCGCGATGCATCCAATGCCGCACTGCTGCTGGACGGTCTGCGTGAGCTGGGGCTCGAACCGCAGGTGATTCCGGGCGAGGTCGAGGCGCGCCTGACGTTTTTTGGCGTGGCGCACGACTTTGCCGGCGAGCGCATCATTGTTGCCGATTCGGGCGGCGGATCCACGGAGCTCGCGACGGGCGTCTATGCGCTGGAGCGTGGGGTCTTTGCGCTGGAGGGCACGCGTTCGCTGGACATCGGTTGTCGCCGTGTGACGGAGCGATTTTTCTCGGCACTGCCGCCCGCACGCGGCGAGCTTACTGCCGCTGCCGCGTGGGCGGGCGAGCAGTTCGCTGCCTATTTTGAGGGCCTGCCGAGCAATTTTGAGCGCGCCGAACGCTTGGTCGCAGTGGGTGGCACCGTCACCACACTCGTGGCGCTCGTTCATGAGCTGGAACCGTACGATTCGAGCTTTGTGCACCTGCGCGAGCTTTCGCTGGATCAGGTTTCGGCCGCTATCGAGCGCATGTCTGCGTTGGATGCGGACGGCATCGCCGCTCTACCGGGTGTACAGCCCAAACGCGCGGGCGTGATCTTGGCTGGTGCCGTGGTAATCCGCGAGCTTATGCGAGCCGGCGGCTACAAGACGCTCACTGTAAGCGAGAACAGCTTACTCGCCGGCATGGCCGCCACCATCAACGAGGCTCTCGACGGTGCGACCCCCACCATCTCCTGGACCCCAGAGCTCAGCACCCTCTAAATAAGTTGCGGTGAAATAGTTCCTAAATAAGCTGGTAAACGGTATAAACAGGATCTATTCCACCGCAACTTAGAGCTCCGCCGGCGTGTAAAAGAAACGAGCCCGCATCCCTGGGGGACACGAGCTCGTAAACAATACATGGTAGGGGCGGTGGGACGTCTGCGTATTTGCTGCGCAAATACGCACCGGCTTCGGCCGCCTGTCGGCGCCCTCGCCGGCTCGCTACGGATGCTGCGCGTCCGCTTAACGCTCGCCCCCTCGCGGGTTCGAGTCCCACCGGCATCTAAAAGAAGCGAGCCCGCATCCCTGGGGAACACGGGCTCGCAAGCAATCATATGGTAGGGGCGGTGGGACTCGAACCCACAATCCTTGCGGCGAGAGATTTTAAGTCTCCTGCGTATGCCAATTCCGCCACGCCCCCGTGAGACTAGAAGTCTAGCACAAGCCGTCCGTTACGCGTTGACGGCCATCGAGTGTTGGCCCGACTTCTCCAGGAACTCTTGGAACTTTGCCTCGTCGCCCTTGTTTTGATACTGCAGGGCCAGCAGGTACTCCAGTCGGCAGCGCTTGACCGGGTCGTCGCCGACATCCTCGAGCATGCGCTCCAGCTCGGGAATGTCGTTGTGGCGCTTGAGGATCATCGTGTCGTACATCAGCTGGCATTCGTGTGCGACTGCCTCGGCCTGACCGCCCTCAAAGCCCTTGATCTCGTGCAGCAACTCCTTGGCCTTTTTGCGGTCCTCCTGGCCAACGTAGTAGTTAAAAGCTTTGATCACCAGGTCGACGCGCTGCATCTTGGGCAGGTTGAGTCCCAGCAGCAGGTCGAACATCTCGTCGGCGCGCTTATGGTCCTCGCGCAGCAGATAGGAGTTCAGGCGCAGGTAGTCGCGGTTGTAGCGCGGGTACAGCATGCTGGTGAGTTTGCCGTCGAGCAAACGATCGAACTCGTCCCACTGCTTGGCGGCCATCAATTGCTGCAGGCGTTTAAACGTGGTGCGTTTTTTGACGCTAAAGAACACCGACACGGCGATGCAGATGATAACGACGGCGGTCCAGAGTGTGCGGGAATCGGGCATATTAGGGTCCTTAGTCGCTCATAAAGCGAGCGGTATGACAACACGTACTAGATGTATTATACGCAGCGCGCAAGCAAACTGGCATAAAAGCTCATCGAGGCCGAGTGCCATCGCTCGCTGCGGTACACTTACCTAAAGTAAACCATGAAGGGAGACATTACCTATGAAGAAGATCGTTTTGGCTTGCGGTGCTGGCGCTGCTACTTCCACGCTCGTTGCCCAGAAGGTCGCTACTCTGCTCGACGCCAACGGTTATGCCGACAAGTACGAGATCGTGCAGTGCGCCATCTCCGAGGCCAAGGATTACTGCGACGAGGGCGCTGACCTGCTGATCGCCACCACCGTTGCCCCCGAGGGCCTCACCTGCCCGTACGTGAGTGGCGTGCCCTTCATGACCGGCATGAACCGCGTTGCCGCCGAGAAGGCCGTTCTCGACGTCATGGCTCAGTAGGCGCTGACTGCATGAGTGAGCAGAACGCCAACCCGGTAGAGCTCTTTGGTATGCGCGTTGCCCATGTGGGCATTAACGCCACCGACCCGGCAGACGCCCTGGAGATCGCGGAGCTGTTCTCGACGATGATGGGCCTGCCCGTCATCGAGACCCCGGTTTCGTACTTCAACGATTCGCTGGTCGAGATCATGAAGCAGAACGGTCGTGGCACCAAGGGCCACATCGGCTTTGCCGTTAACGACATCGATGCAGCTGAGAAGTGGTTTGCCGAGCGCGGGCTCGAGGTCAACGAAGAGTCGCGCGCACTGCTGCCCGACGGTGGTACCAAGCTCGTGTACTTTAAGCGCGAGTTCGCCGGTTTCGCCGTGCACCTGTGCCGCGAGTAGCGCACAAGCTGCCATAGCTGGCAAAAAGGGATAGGGCCGCGTGGCCCTATCCCTTTATTTATGCCGAGGGGCTTCCTATCGTGGCAGGCGAATCGTAAAGCGGCTGCCGACCCCTTCGACCGAGGTCACACCGATGACGCCGCCGTGGCTGTCGACGATCCACTTGGCGATCGCAAGCCCCAGACCCGAACCCTGTGCGCCGGCATCGCGCGCGTTGTCGGCACGGTAGAACCGCTCGAACGCGTGAGCTGCGGATTCCTGGTTCATGCCGATGCCCTCGTCCTCAACACTTATGTCGATCGTGCCCGCGCCCGCATCCGGCGTTATGCCAAATGTGACGGTCGTTCCCGCATCCGAGTACTTGGCGGCGTTTTGCACGATCACGCGCAGAGCCTGCTTCACGAGCGCCACGTCGACGGGCGCGTCGCAGCGCGGGTCGCTGGCAAGCGCAGCGTCAGAAGCCAGCCAATACGTGTGCTCGGTATCGATCATCTGCGATTCTTCGCATACCTCGCTGACCAGTGCAGCCAAGTTGGTATGCGCGCGCCGCAGGACCGTGCGCCCGGCATCGCCGCGCGCCAAAAACAGCAGCTGCTCCACAAGCTCTTGCATGTGCTCGCTTTCGGCCTTAAGGGACGCGATGGATTCTGCCAGCACGTCCGGGTCGTTTTTGCCCCAGCGGTCGAGCATGTTCACGTAGCCCTGAATCACCGCGATGGGCGTGCGTAGCTCGTGGCTTGCATCGTTGACAAAGCGCATCTGCTGCAGCTTTGCCTCTTGCATCTGGCGCAGCAGGCGGTTGAGCGCGACCTCGATGCTTGCCAGGTCGGCGTCGCCGGTGGTGACGCTCGGCGAGTCGACGCTTGCGCGCTCGATGGCCTGCTCCAGTGTCTCCATTTTGCCGCCGGCGAGTTGCATGCGGCCGAGTTCGTCCACGCGCAGTGCCAAGTCGTTGAGCGGTGCCATGGTACGGCGCACACGGCGGGCACCGCCGAGCATGTTGAGCACGCTGATGACCTGCCAACCCACAACGACAAGGTAGAGAGGCCATAGCGCGACGAGGTCCTGCGCGAGGGGGAAAGTCTTGGTGGTGCGCGCAAGCTCGACGGTATAGGTGAGCGTTGCCAGGTCCCAGCCGCGCGCGGGCGTCAGCGACATGCCGTGAACGGTGGCGCTGGGGATCCATCCTGCGGTAAACGCGCCGTTGGGCAGCGTCTGGTTGTATCCATAGACAAGGATCGCCGCCACAATCACTACTAGCAGCAGGTCGAGCCAAACGTAGCTCATCAGGCGGCGCCACATATAGCTCCAGTTGATGGCGCGGGCGATGGAGGTGACGCGCTTGGCCTCGGCGTTACGCGCGGCAGACATAGCCCACCCCGCGCACGGTCTGGATGATGCGGGCGCCGCCGGCGTCCTCGATCTTGGCGCGCAGGTGCGCGATGTGCACGTCGACGTTGTTGGTGTCGCCCATGTATTCGTAGCCCAGCGCTTCGTGCGCGATGCGTTCGCGCGTGAGCACGGTCTCGGCATGCGCCATAAGCAGGGCGAGGACATCGAACTCGCGGGCCGTGAGCGCAATGGGCGAGCCGCCGACCGTGACTTCGCGGCGGTCGGGGTCGAGCGCAACCGAGCCCACGGCGAGCGTGGCGGGGGAGAGCGAGGCGGAAACCTGGGTCGAGTCACTGACCGGGGGCATCGCAGTGGCGCCGACACCCGTGCCGCCTGCCGCGCCCGTCCCGATGCCGCCAACGCCCGAAGCCGCCCGCACGGCCTCCGAGCGCTTCAGCGCCACGCGGATCCGTGCGAACAGCTCCTCGATCGCAAACGGCTTGGTCAAGTAATCGTCGGCGCCGGCATCGAGCCCGGCAACCTTGTCCATCACGGCATCGCGCGCGGTGACCATAATCACCGGCACGTCCTTGTGCTTGCGGACACGCCGCAGGACTTCCATGCCGTTGAGCTGCGGCAGCAGCACATCGAGCAGAATCAGATCGTAGTCGCGCTCCAGCGCCAGATCCACGGCGGTGCGGCCGTCGGCGGCGTGCTCCACCTGGTAGCCCTCGTGCTCCAGTTCGAGCGTCACAAAGCGGGCGATTTTCTCCTCGTCCTCTACGATCAGGATCCGTGCCATGCGTGCCCCCGTCTGCGATTACTTGTCGTCGTTCAGATTTTGCTTGATGTCGTCCGCGGCATCGGCGGCGTGATTCATAAGGTTGTTGATACTGCCGGGCACGTCGCCGTCGCTGTCGATGCGGTAGCGCATGCCAAAGAACAGGCCAATCAGCATCAGCCAAATCGTAGCGCCCCAGGCAAACAGGGCGATGATGGGGATCAGGATGGGGATGTTGAGGATGATCGCATCGCGGCGCGTGGCGATAAACTTGGTGTCCAGGCTCAGGCGGAAGAGCTTTTTGAGGTACTCCCATACGCTGTCCATCTTCTTGGAGAAGTCGGTCTTTTCGCTCGACTTCTCGTAGGCTGCCTGCGCGGCGACCATCTCGGCCGAGGGCTCATCGACCGGCGCGGACTCGGTGGCGGCGTGCGCCGATGTGGTCTGCGTCTTGCCCTGCGACTCGAGCCAAATGATGGCGTCCAAAACGTTGCCGTCGGCGGCGTCGAGCGCGGCCTTGGCATCGGTGTAGCTCACGTTGCACTTGGTGCGGATGGTTTCAACTTTTTCGAGGTCGTCCATGACCTGTCCTTTCGTTCGATGGGCGCGACGCCGGGCGATCTGCCCGGGCGCGAGCGTTGCGTTCGGCGGCCTGCGTGGCGCCGCCCCGCCCTTGGTCGAACTCTATAGTGCAGGTTATAGATTAAGCGATTCTTGAGCCAAGATTAATGTTGGATGAGTTTTTGGGTAGCGGTGGGAAAAGTATTAGACCTCGATAGCGGGGGATGTGGTGCCGGTGCAAAACGGCGTCAAAGGTTGGTCGAGCAGGCGGTTTCTCCATTGATGTCCGCACGACATGTGACACTTACCCTGCCGCCCTGCTCTGCCGCGGAGGCATGTACCCAAACAACGACCCTCTAAGGAGTTCGATATTGATGAGTGACAACGCAAAGCATCTCGCAAAGAAGTGCGTAAAGGACGCGGGGCCGTGCCTCGCGCTGTGCGTAGCCGGCGCAGCGGTCGCGCTGCTGGCTGTTCTGGGGCCGTTCGACGTGCTCCGAAGTGCCAGCTTTCTGCATGTTTGCATGGCTCTTGCCGGCGCCACGATGACCGGCGGCGTGCTCGATCTGATCTTTTGGGTGTTTGACCCGTTTGGATGGAAGAGCGAGGGGTAGGTCCCAAAGGATGGAAGGGCTGGAACGGTTGACTTAGTGATCGTGCAGAATGTGGGCTAGCGACTTACAGGGAAGTGGTGATCCGATGACGGTCTATGTGACGGGCGATATTCACGGCGGCGTCGACATGCAAAAGCTTCGCGACTGGGATCTTGGGGATGGTCTGACAAGTGACGACTATCTCATCATCGCGGGCGACTTTGGCTTTCCGTGGGATTTCTCTGCCGAGGAATGTGCCGACATCGCCTGGCTGGAGTCGCGCCCCTATACCGTGCTGTTTGTCGACGGCAACCACGAGCGTTTCGATCACTGGTCGGAGCGCCCCATGGAGCTGTGGCACGGCGGCCTGACGCAGCGTCTGTCGGACACCTCGCCCATCCGACGCCTGACGCGCGGTGAGGTTTTTGAGCTCGACGGCTCAACGATCTTTACCATGGGCGGCGCCACGAGCGTGGATAAGGAATACCGCATTCCGTATTCCAGCTGGTGGCCGCAGGAGCTGCCGGACGAGCGCAACTTTGAGGAGGCGCGGGCAAAGCTCGACAGCGTGGGTTGGAAGGTCGACTATGCGATCACCCATACCTGCTCCACGCGCATGCTTTCGCCCACGCTTTACCCGGCACCTGGCTGGAATTATCCCGATGTCGATCGACTCACCACGTTTTTCGACGAGCTGGAGGACCACCTGGACTACAAGCGCTGGTACTACGGGCATTTTCATCGTGACGCCAACCCAGCCGAGTGCCACACCGTGCTCTACGACTGTATTGTCCGCCTGGGCGACGAACTCCAGCCCTGGGATGTCGCGTAGGGGCGGGGTGGCTGGCTACTCGACCGTTACAGTGATGTTTTCCCGATGCGTGCGGATAACATCCCAGCTAAAGTGCTCGACCAGCTGCTCGGCAGAGCGCGGTGTGGCGTCCGGCGCGATGCCTGTTTGCCCGGCGAGCCAGCCCAGTAGTGCCTCGGGCGCGCCAAAGCGGGTGCGGAGCTCGCCCAGGTCCAGGTCGCGGTCGCGCTTGGAAAGGCGGCGGCCATCCGGCGACATGAGCAGCGGAATGTGCGCGTAGTGCGGCGTGGGAAGTTCCAGCAAATGCTGCAGGTAGATTTGGCGCGGCGTGGAGCCCAGCAGATCGCATCCGCGCACGACCTCGGTGACGCCCATGGCAGCGTCGTCGACCACCACGGCTAGCTGGTAGGCAAAAACGCCGTCGCTGCGGCGCACCAAAAAGTCACCGCACTCGGTGGCAAGTGCTTCGCATTGGGCTCCGTACGTGCGGTCCACGAATTCGATCACGTCGCTGGCGAGGTCGTCGACGGTGGGCACGCGCAGGCGCGTGGCCGGAGCACGCAGGGCACTGCGGCGGGTGATTTCATCAGCAGAAAGACCTCTGCAGGCGCCGCGGTAGATGGGCGTGCCGTCGCTGGCGTGCGGCGCGCTCGCGGCGTGGAGTTCGGCACGCGTGCAAAAACAGGGATAGGTGAGGCCGGCGTCTTGCAGCTGGCGCAGGGCGTCCTCGTACAGATCCAGGCGATCGTGCTGGTAGTAGGGGCCTTCGTCCCACTCGAGCCCCAGCCAGGTCAGATCGTCAATCAGTTGAGCGGCAAGTTCCGGGCGCTTGCAGCGATCGTCCAGGTCCTGTCTCTTATACACATCTCCGAGCCCACGAGACGGACTCCTATCT
>CABRIB010000018.1 GCA_902470915.1 uncultured Collinsella sp.
CAGGCGGGCGAAGCCGGTGCGGATCCGCGCAGCGGATGCGCGGAATCCTATACGCCGCACCAATTGAACTTGAAGCCTCCAGCAACGGGGGCTTTTCTTTTATGTCGCCGCTGCATGGATTCGAACCTCGGTCGAGGCGCGAGCGTGAAGCGGACGATTTCTTATCGACTCGTGTAAGATTCCGAGTAGGTGTCGCGGCCCATCCGCGACCACTCCTTCTCTCAACGACCGATCAGGGTGATATTTCGTGGCAGAGCGTCCGACATACAAGCTCAGGTTTCTCGATCCCAAGAAGCGCTTTCCGGCGATACCCGAGCAGCCTGCGGGACGCTCATATGGCGTGGTCTGGAAACTCTTTGGCGAGGATCAGCATGAATCTTGTTATGTCGTCGAGTTCGTTGGCAAAAGTCATGTGTCGCTTTTGGGCTACGTAAGCGTTTCGGGTGAGGTGTACAAGGTGGACCGCCCCGTCAGCGAGGCTCCGCTGCCCAACGATCCCGACATGGAACTGGTCCTTGACGAGTCGGATTCCGGTATTGGTGAGATTATGGTAAGGGAAGCCAACGGTGCAATGCGCGCGTGTGCGCAAACTGTCGGCTCTCCCGAAGGCCCCATGCGCGAGCAGTCCGACCACGAGACATGGAATTCGACCCGCGCCCTTCCTTACGGCGAGTTCATGGCCTCGATGTTCTTGCGCTACGTGATATTTGCCAACTCCGAAAGCGCTATTGCGAACACGGCGGACGCCGGCGGACTCGACGAGGATATGCAAAACGTTGTCGACAAGATCAAGCTCGTAAAGTTGTCCGAGCCGGTCGAGGTGTTTTTGGGCTTTAACACGGCACCGCTCCCCGATGCTATCGAGACGCTGCTTTACCGCGTTGACCATGCCGAGAATCCGAGCGGTATCGAGCGCTATGCCGCCGCCCTTATGAGCGAAATTGACTTGCCCCGCCTGCGCACCATCGCTGCTAAGTCCGAGATGAGCCTGGCTCGCATTGATCGCTCAAAGATTTTCTATCTCAATTTTGATCGTAGCCTGTTGGACCAGGACGAGATTGACATGCTGCTTGCCATCGAGTGCCGTCTCAACCGCCTCTCCGGCATCCTTGAGCGCATCGGGGCCGGATTGGTCCCTGCGGCATCCTCGCCGAGCCTTGAGGGCTGCGCGCTCTTTGATGCGTGGCATATCGCCAAGACGACCAACGATGTTCCCCGACTGCTCGATACGGCCTCGAGCGATAACCCGTGGGCCAAGCCGGGAACGGTTTCGTGCCAACCGGGCGGCGAGTGGGACGTGCGCACCCGTTTTGCGCGAATCGTTGAGGCGCTCAACGTGGTCACGCGGCTCGACTATACCTATCGAGTAAACGTTGCCGAGGGGATTATGCTCGTTCGGTTTGGGCAGTCTGTCGTTGATGCCATGCCGCAACGTGAATACGACGCTCAAGATGACGCCTGGCGCGAGCTGGACAAGGACACGCGCGCGATCTGGGCCGCGGAGCACGATGCACGTGTGGCACTCACGCTTGCGGCAGCGTGTTTTGCCGCGGGCACCTGCATCACGCGCTGCTATGTGCAGATTGCTGCTACCGACAGTGAGCAGGGCGAGCGCGTTGTCGCAACGTATTTCTTTGGGCGCGCGGCCTATCTGGCCGATTGCGTGCCTGTCGCCAAGGATCTTGAGAGCATGGACATGGACGATATGCCGTGCAAGTGTGTGCTTGAGGCGTATGAGTCAACCGCTCCGGAGACGATTGAGCCTGCGGAGGTTCATGCTCGTCCGCGTGATGACCATCGCACGCTGCCGCCGGCGCTGCGCGATCTGCTGCTTGCCGATACGGCTGATGAGTTGGAGGTCATGGAAGAGGACGACGACCCATACGTGGCCCGTGTTGTTGAATTGCGCGAGCAGGCAAAAGTCGACCGTACAGGTGCCTTTGAAGGCTTTTCCCGTCTTGTCGAGGAGTTAGAGGCTAAGTGCGCCGTCGCCGAGCTTTTGGCGACAGGTCCGGTTCAAACGCAGTTTTGTGACAACCAGCTGGTGCGCATGGTGCTACCGGTGTTGGAAGAAGATCGCTCTGTGCGAATCCTCCGTGCGCCCGATGCGCTGTACTTTGCCCAGCACGAGATCTGCAGCTTTTACGCCGAGCAAGAGGACTTTGAACTAGCGCTGCCCGAGGTGCGCCATCTTTACGATCTGGCGCGCTCGTCCATGCAATCGCACTTTGCGCTCATCAACGTGCTTGCGCGTCTGGAGCGCTTTGACGAGATTATCGAGGTGGCGCGCCACGGCCTACGTATTGCCAGCGATCGTTCTGCAATCGGCTACCTGTTCTATCGCTTGGCGTTTGCCTATTGGAATTGCGATCAGCTCGACCTGGCGCTGGCTTGTTACCGTCTGGTGCCGCGCGGCGAGGAGTCGGGCAGCAGCGCGCTGGAAGAAATGCAGGGCCTTATGAACGAGATGGGCGTCAGCGAGCCTCCGACGTTCGAAGAAGCGGTTGAGACCATCCACAAGGCTGGACTCGAGCTGCCGCCAGTGTCCGCCGTGACGAATCAGCTGGCAGATGCCGCTGTTCAACTGGTCGACAACGGCTTCTTTTTCCTGGCACGCGGTTGCATCTTCCAAATGTGGCACACTATGGGCAACGACGAGCTCGGCTCCCTCAACCGCTCGCTGGGGTAGGGGCGATATAGAGGGGCCGCACCGCGCTATTTGTATCGGCGCGGGCGGGAGGACCCGGCAGGATTGGTAAGGCATAAAGCCGCCGAGCCTGCTAAAACTGTTAAACTCTGCTAAAGTTGCTAAACTTTGTTAAAGTTGTTAAAACTAGCAGAGGAGGGCAGAATGACGAAAGCTGTTAACCCCTTTAAGCCAACGGCGGGCATGAATCCGCCTGAGCTTATCGGACGGGACACTGTTTTGGATGACTTTGCCGAGGCTCTTGAGAATGGTCCTGGTGCCCCCGATCGACTCATGCGCATCTCGGGCGTCCGAGGCACAGGTAAAACGGTGCTCCTTAATGCATTGGGTGACCTTGCACGCAAAAAAGGATTCGAGGTCGTTGACGTTGCCTCCAATGCTGGTTTTTGCAATAGAATCCTCGAGGCTCTGCAGCGAAACGTTCGTCTTGAATCAATCTCGATTTCCCCATCGATTTTAGGGGTCAGCCTTGGCTCGATGGAGATGTCGAAGTCGGCCTCTCATCTGGGCGAGGCGATGTACGATGCTGCGAAGCGCGGTGGTCTGCTCATTACGCTCGACGAGATCCAGGATGCCTCAACTGAGGAAATGCGCGAGCTAGGCAATGAGATGCAGCTCTTGATCCGCCAAGGAGCGAATGTCGCTTTCGCTTTCGCCGGGCTGCCGACATCGGTAGATGGCGTGGTGGTGGATGATACGTTGACGTTCCTTCAGCGAGCCAAACATGTTGAACTTACTCGGCTTTCCGATTTTGAAGTTGGCGGATCGTTTGAGGATACGATGAGACGAGCGGGCAAGGAGCTCGACAAAGGTGCCGCTGAGCTATTAACAAAAGCTTCGGCAGGCTATCCCTTTATGGTCCAGCTGGTCGGATATTACGCTTGGCAGGTTGCTGCGCGCAGTGGGGCGGAGAGCGTGAGTGAAGAGGCGGCTCGTAAGGGTATCCAGGCGGCTCTTGATAGCTTTAATGCTATGGTGATTGCCCCAGCGCTGCGCAGGGTGTCGGAACGGCAGTTTCAGTATCTCGCGGCGATGGCTCAATGCGAGGGCGTCGATATCGCCAACGGCGATATCGCCAAGAAGATGGGTTTGTCGGCGAACAAAGTTGGGTCATATCGCAAGCGTCTGATCGATGCGGGGTTGATTGAGCCCGCGGGCTATGGCTGTGTTTCGTTTGCAATTCCGTACATGCGCGATTATCTGTTGGAGACCGTTCGAGAGGACTAATAAAGAATGGGTTGTCCGCGCTGTCGCTGGGGCCGTCCTTGTATCTTTGTCTCAACCTGTAACATCTGGAGGGGATTACGGCCTGCAGATGTTACAGGTTGAGATGATTGACTGAGACGTTTACTGGTAAAAGAGAGGTAAAAGAGGAAACGCCTCAAAATTCCCCTTGCCCAACTTCGGCTGTTTGGTTACTATAGAACGGCTGTTACGGAGAGCTGACCGAGAGGCCGAAGGTGCTCGCCTGCTAAGCGAGTATGCCCCAAAAGGGCATCTGGGGTTCGAATCCCCAGCTCTCCGCCAGTATGACTTTGAAGAAGGGTCCCATTTGGGGCCCTTTTTTATTATCAAGAATGGCAGCTGGGGATTAGAGTCCGAAAGGGCGTGAACATTAGGCAAACACGGGGCGCTTGAAAACGGGGAGACCCAGGCGTGCTCGTGCATCCCGGTGTGGGGTTCCGAGGGGATGGAGTAGAAATATGGTAAAGGTCGGGCTGCGTAAGCCGAATCTAAAGACATCACTCAAGGCAAGAACGACCGGCAGAGCGAAGCGCGCGGTAAAGCGGGCGATAATCCCCGGCTATGGTAAGAGGGGCATGGGGTGGATCAAAAATCCGAAGAAGGCTGCTTACAATGCCGTATACAGCAGAACGACCGTCGGAGTTGGGGATGTCGCTCGCGCCGTTGCTAAATCAGGCGCTCGGAGCTCGGCGTCAAGGACGTCCTCAATTACTGTTTCATCGCATGAAGTTACACCTTTGGCGAAGCCTGAACAGAAATCTCTCACTCGAGAGATTACGTCGGTTGACAGGGCAAACAAGGCGCTTTTGCTATGCTTCCTTCTTGGGTGGTCGGGCGCTCATAGGGCGTATGCACGGATGTGGGGTAGCTTCTTTCTATATCTCTTTACCTTTGGCCTTTTTGGATTTGGTTGGCTGTTTGATATTGTGACACTACTGATGAGACGCTCCGAGCTAAGGCGTCTCGGCGACAGTGATCCGACTCAACAGCAAGCGCCATGTTCCGTTGATTCCACATTCGATCGAAATGTCGCCGACTCCGGAAATTGGGAACAGCGTGGAGATGGGGAGGCTGCGGCTCGGCTAGAGCTTCAACGTAAAAACCGTGCCTATATGGAAGAAAACGGCATCGACGTGGAGATGTTTACCGAGGAAAAGGTCGCGGCGGACGCCTTGCGAACCATTGAGTCGGTATGCCCGTGCATGCTTAGGTTTGACCGAGGCATGAGCGAAGAGGAGCCAAGCATCAGCTTTTGCTCTCCAACAAAGACGGGGAAGATGCCCAAGAATGTCGTCGAGGCCCGCATTTACCATCAGGACGTGAAGCTATTGATGGATTCCCACGGCTTCGAATTGCCGGAGTATGGTGACAGCATCAATGTCATGATTAGTTATCTAGCTGATGGGCGCATAAATAAAGTCGATATCCATGGGTTCCATAATGGCCGCTCCGTTAGTGTCTCCATTCGCAGGCGGAGCGACGATCTTGTTATGACGAGTGCGGGCACCATCGGAGAAACGGGTGCCTGGCAATCGCTGTGTCCTGGGGCAGACCCCTCAGCTGGGGATCTTTTCAGGGCCTTGACCAAGGAGGTCGAAAGGATCTACTAGCATGCCCGGTGGACCCGTTTTCAAGGTCCGAAAAGACACAGCGAAGGTAAACGGCTAGCAATGTCGCTTTGGTGATTCTGACGCATCCCGTTTAAGAGGTATTCAAAAAGAGGCGCCCGTTGGACGCCTCTCCAATCTCAAATGTAATGTTCCCCCAGCCCTACACCTCGGGCGCCTTGGCTACGATCTCGCTCTCGGCTGTGAGCGGGTGATTGTCGATGCGGCGGCCCAAGCGATCGAGCTTCACGAGTATCCATTCAATGGGATTCGGCCCTGCGCCTTCCTCGTCGGCAACCAGGTCCATAACGGCGATTTTGGTGCCGTCCTGCTTGAGCGTAACGCTGCCCACCTTGTCGCCCACATGCACCGTGCCCGAAAGATCGTCGTAGCTAACCTTTTCGGTCACCTCGCCGGCAAGGGAAAACACGGTCGCTTGCGCCGTGGGGTCGGCGAGCGTAGCGTCGATCGTCTTGTCCGTCCAATCTGTCTGGCTAATGCGTGCCATAAGCGGGTTGCCGTTGGCGGTCTTTTCCTGCGTGTTGGCGATTGCGACCGTCACCTTGTGACCGTAGTACCAATTGGCGAGGGTTGCGGTATCGGTAAAGCGCTGGTCGGTGGTGGTGGAGTTCAAAACGACGGTGTAGATCTCGTCGCCATCGCGGTTGTAGGCACCCGTAAAGCAATAGCCCGCGTCGTCGGTGGTGCCGGTCTTGCCGCCGATGTTGCCATCTTGGCCCAGCAAATAGTTATGCGTGTCCATGGAATGCGAATGGTCGGTGCCGTCGGCGCCCGTGACCTCGATCCAGGAATCCTCGCTCGCTACGACCTCGCGGATCGTGTCGTTTTTCATGGCCTCCTGCATCATCAGCGCTACGTCGTGTGCGGTTGAGTGCATATCGCCAGCCCACTCATCAAAGTCCAGACCATGCGGGTTTTCGAAAAGCGTACCGGTGCAGCCGAGCTTCTTAGCGCGCTCGTTCATGGCCTTCACAAATGTGGCCTCGGCGTCTTTGGTCTTAGGGTCGATCTTCTTGCCCACATATTCGGCGAGCACGATGGCGGCGTCGTTGCCCGAGGGAATCATCAGGCCGCGCAGTGCCTGCTCCACGGTAAGCTCGTCGCCTTCGAGCAAGCCGGCGGTCGAATTACCCACGGTGGCTGCGGCGTTGCTCACCGTGACTTTCTCGTCCATCTCGCAATTCTCGACGGTTAGGATTGCGGTCATGACCTTGGTGATCGAGGCGATCTTGACCTGCTCATCGGCGCCGCGCCCATAGTAGACGGTGCCGTCTTTGCCCATGACGAGGGCATTGGTCGCATCGATATCGGGCAGGTTTTCGGCCGTGATGCCGCGCGCATCGGCGGTTTTGCCGCAAACATTGTCGGTCGTGAGCACTTGGGCGCCGGCGACGGTGGGCGCGCCAGCGGCAAGGGCGATAGCGCAGACAAAGCCGGCGGCAAGCTGGGCTGAGCGCTTTGCAAAAGAGGTGAGGGACTTCACGGATTTCGCTTTCGACGGGATGGTCTCTTCTGGAACTAGAGTATATCGTTTGCCGGCGTCGGCGATCATCGCGTGCGCGCGTGGCCCACATCCGCACCCGAACGGGCACAAGGGTGCTTAAGGCCGACTTAATCACCCACGCTTGTTGTGTGTGGCGTGCGTCGCCTCGGGCATAATGGAGCGCGAGAGGAGCACGCATGAACGAGCGCATTTTGGTAGTTGATGACGAGAAGGCCATTGCCGACCTAGTTGGCATCTACCTTACAAAAGAAGACTTTGACGTCCAGATTGCCTATAGCGGGGCTGATGCTGCCAAGGCAATCTTGGAGCAGGAGTTCGATCTGGCGCTGCTGGATGTCATGCTGCCCGATATCGATGGCTTTGAGCTGCTGCGTACGATCCGTTCCAGCCATACCTATCCCGTGATCATGCTGACGGCGCGCGATGCCCAGCAAGACAAGATCGAGGGCCTTTCGCTTGGCGCGGACGATTACGTGGTCAAGCCGTTCCGCCCGCTGGAGCTCATCGCGCGCGTGCACGCTCAGCTTCGCCGCTACACCAGCTACGGTAGCCGTGCACAGGCGGCCGAGTCGCCGACCATTCAGCTCGACGGCTTGGAGATCAACCGCGACGCTCGTTCCGTGACGGTGGACGGTGCACCGGTACGCCTCACACCCACCGAGTATTCAATCTTGCTGTATCTGGTCGAGCATCGCGGCAGTGTGGTGGCCGTGGAGGACCTGTTCCGCGCGGTATGGAACGAGGACTTTATGCCCGGCTCCAACAATACGGTGATGGTGCACATTCGCCACTTGCGCGAAAAGATCGGCGACGACGCACAAAAGCCGCGCTTTATCAAAAACGTCTGGGGCGTCGGCTACATCATCGAATAACGCTTTTCGCTTGTGAGGATCTTGATATGACAAAAGACGATAGGCAAGCGTTCGAGGTGCCCGATCGACTCTTTGAATACGTGAGGTCAGTCGTCGACAACCGCGCACTTGCAACGGTGCTGCTCTTTTTGCTGAGCCTGCTGCTGATTGGCATCGATAACATCGCTGGAATCTTGGCGGTGCTGCTTGTTGGCTTTTTGCTGATCGATCGATTTGAGATCGTGTGCCGCTGCGTGGTGATTGGCGGCGCCGCGTGGGCCATGACGTTGGCGATTGGCGCCATGGCGCTCGGCGGCATCGAAGGGCCGGTGCTGTTCGATGCCGGCTTTGTATTCAACATGCTTGGCTTTGTGCTGGCGCTTGCCGCGTGCGTGCTGTTCTTGTGCGGCCGCGCCCTGTACTACCAGGGCTACGAGCAGGGCGAGCAGCATGCCGATTGTGTGCTGGCTGCTCGTATTCAAGATCGCCTGATCGATCACCCCGACACCTGGGACAACATCGACGGCGACTTCTTGGAGGTCGAGGGCGCCCTTAACCGCGTGCGTGACCGTGAGCGCAAGGTGCAACAGGCCTTGCGTGACGAATCTCATCGCAAGGACGATCTGGTCACGTACTTGGCACATGACCTACGCACCCCGCTTGCCAGTGTGGTGGGCTATCTTTCGCTGCTGCAAGAGGCTCCCGAGCTGCCGGTTGAGCAACGTGCGCACTTTACGGGCGTGGCGCTCGACAAGGCGCACCGGCTCGATACGCTCATCGAAGAGTTCTTCGATATCACGCGCTTTGACTTCCACGATATCGTGCTCACGCGCGGCTATGTTGATCTGGGGTTGCTGCTGGCTCAGGTGGCTGACGAGTTCTATCCCATCCTCAACGAGCAGCATAAGGAAGTCCAAGTTGATATTCGCGAGGACCTGACGGTGCTCGTGGATGGCGACAAAATGGCTCGCGTGTTCAACAACATCATGAAAAACGCTATTGCCTATAGCTATGAGGGCTCGACCATCACGATCGAGGCCAGACGCCGGGGCGGCGGTGGCGTGCGCGTGCGCTTTATCAATCAGGGCGATCCCATCCCTGAGGCAAAGCTCAAGGTGATCTTTGAGAAGTTCTATCGCCTGGATGCGGCGCGTGCGACCAATCGCGGCGGCGCTGGACTGGGGCTTGCCATCGCCAAGGAGATCGTATGCGCGCACGGCGGTACCGTTGCATGTGAATCGACGCCCGAACACACGATATTCACCATCGAGCTGCCCGCCGCATAGCCAGTGTGCCCTTACAAACACTTGACAATGCGCTCACGTGCATATGAGCCGCGATTCCTACTATCGATACTGCTGAATTGATATCGATGTGGAGGTATGCGGTATGACGGCTGCTGCGGCTGTGGAGCCCACGGAGCTTGAAGAACTCATGAAAGCGCAGGCCGAGGCCGCGCACGAGCGCGAGGTTGGGGATGCGACTCGCCCCACGGCAGAGGATCTTGCCGCCTCGCCGACGCGAATCGATGTTGAGGGCCTCGACCTGTTCTATGGCGACCACCATGCGCTCAAGGACGTGAATATCAAGATCCGCGACAAGCAGATTACCTCGTTCATCGGGCCTTCGGGCTGCGGAAAGTCCACGTTGCTGCGCTGCTTTAACCGCATGAACGACGGCATCAAGGACTGCCGCATCGAGGGCAAGATTGCGCTCGATGGTCAAGATATCCTGGGCGACTACGACATCTGCCGCCTTCGCCAGCGCGTGGGCATGGTGTTCCAGCGCCCCAACCCGTTTCCCATGAGCATCTACGACAACGTCGCCTATGGGCCGCGCGGTATGGGTGTGCGCGATCGCGTCGTGCTCGACGAGCTGGTCGAAGACTCCCTGCGACGCGCCGCCCTGTGGGACGAGGCCAAGGACAAGCTCAAAGAGTCGGGTCTGGGTCTTTCGGGCGGCCAGCAGCAGCGCCTGTGCATCGCCCGCGCACTTGCCGTGCAGCCCGACATTCTGCTGATGGACGAGCCGACCTCGGCACTCGATCCTGTGTCGACGCTGGTGGTGGAGCAGCTGGCCTGCGAGCTCAAAGAGACCTGCACGCTCGTGGTCGTTACGCACAATATGCAGCAGGCGGCGCGTATCTCCGATTCGGTCGCATTCTTTTTGCTGGGTGAGCTGGTGGAGCACGCGCCCACCGCGCAACTCTTCAAGAATCCGACCGATCCGCGCACGGCGGATTATTTGACGGGGCGTTTTGGCTGATACCATCTAGTAAAGGTACCTTTAGGGTTAAGATGCGGTCATGCCGGCCGCAAAGGGGTTCAACATGATCTATTACGTCGAGGACGATGACAACATCAGGGATTTGACGGTCTATGCGCTGCGCAAGCAGGGGATTGAGGCCGAAGGCTTTTCGTGCGACGGTGAGTTTAAGGCTGCCGTGGCGCGACGGGTACCCGATGCCGTCCTGCTCGACATCATGCTGCCCGATACCGATGGCTTGGCGATTATGCGTCGACTGCGTGCCGATCGCCTGACGGCGACGGTGCCCATCATGATGCTTACCGCCAAGGATACCGAGCTCGACAAGGTGATGGCGCTCGATGGCGGTGCCGACGATTACCTGACTAAGCCGTTTTCGCTCATGGAGCTCGCCAGCCGCTGCCGCGCACTGCTGCGTCGCGGCGGCATGGTCAAACAGGCAAGCGATGTGCTCAGCGTGGGCGACATCGTGCTCTCGCCCAGCCATCGTGAGGTGACTGTTGCCGGCGAGTCGCTTAAGCTCACCCTGCGCGAGTTCGACCTGCTCGAGTACCTCATGCGCAAGCCCGGCGTGGTCTTTACCCGCGAGTCGTTGCTGCAGAGCGTGTGGGGCTGGGACTTCGACGGCGGTTCGCGCACCGTTGACGTGCACGTGCAGACGCTTCGCCAAAAACTGGGCGAGCATGCCAGCGCCATCGAGACCGTGCGCGGCGTGGGCTACCGCTTGGCCGAGCCTTCTGCCGGTGATGGTGCCGAAGGTGACGACACCGCGGCCACCGCATCGGAGGAGTAACCCGTGGTCTTCGCCCCCCAGGGAAAACATACGCTGTCGCACCGCGTTTTTGTGACGATCTTTGTCTGCGCCATGGCGGTTATCGTGGCGTTTACGGTGCTGGGTGCGTTCTTTGTGCAAAACACCTTGGCGGATGCCACGAGTGCCAACCTGGCGCAAGAAACCGAGCTCATTGCTGCCGCCCTCGACGAGCAGCAGGAGCCCATCCCGTTCTTGCGTAGCCTCGATCGAGAGGACTTGCGCATCACGCTGATTAACAAGGATGGATCGGTTGCCTACGACAACGAGGCGTCGCCTTCCACACTGCCCAACCATGGCGATCGCCCCGAGGTCATCGAGGCCTTTGAGAGTGGTTCGGGTTCCGCGGAGCGCGCAAGCTCTACGCTCGACGAGATTATGCTGTATCGCGCCGTCGCCCTTGATAACGGCCAGGTTGTCCGCTTGGCGCAGGCCCAGCCTGGCGTTGCGGCGATTTTGCTGTCGATGGTGGCGCCGATGCTGCTTATCGCAGCAGCGGGTGCGGTACTCTCGTTTTTTATGGCGCGCCGCGAGTCCCGTGCCATCATCGCGCCTTTGCAAGAGGTGGATTTGGACCACCCACGCCGTAGCTATGAGCACGCCTATGCCGAGATGGTCCCCATGCTTGAGCGTATTGAGTCGCAGCGCCAGGAGCTCAAGCGCCAAATGGCGGTGCTGGCGGACAACGACCGTATGCGCCGCGAGTTCACGGCGAATATCACCCATGAGCTCAAGACGCCGCTTACGGCGATTTCGGGCTATGCCGAGCTCATCGCAAACGGCATGGTCGAGGGCGAGGGCGACCTGCGCAACTTTGGCGGTCGCATCTATCGTGAGGCGGGCCGCTTGGCAGCGCTTGTCAACGATATCCTTACGCTGTCTAACTTGGACGAGGCCGAGCGTGCAGCTGAGGGCGAGGCGGTGCCCATTGGGTCCACGGAGCCTATTGAGCTCTCGCGTGCCATCTACGCGGTCGAGCAGCGTCTTGAACAGGTCGCCCGTCAGGCGAATGTGACGATAAGTCATGAGACCAAGCCTGTGGTCATCGAGGGCGTGTCGCGCTTGATTGACGAGCTCATCTATAATCTGGCAAGCAACGCCATCCGCTACAATCGACCCGGCGGTACGGTTACGCTGCAGTGCGGCACCAACGACGAAGGCCATCCGTTCCTTGCGGTCGCCGACACGGGAATCGGTATCGCGCCTGAAGAACAGGGCAAGGTATTTGAGCGGTTCTATCGCGTGGACAAGAGTAGGTCCAAGGCACGCGGCGGAACCGGTCTGGGGCTTGCCATTGTCAAGCATGCGGCCCTGTATCATCACGCCACGCTCGATCTGTCGAGCGAGTTGGGCGTGGGAACCACCATTACGGTGACGTTTCCCATACGGCAGGACGAGCCATTCGCATAGCGATACAACATAGATATTGATGCAGACGCCGCATTTGACTTTCGGGTGCGGCGTTGTTGTGCAATTTTACGATTGCTTCCGACATTTTTACAGGAGAGCCTGTTTCTTATGTATAGAGTTTGGTCTCGGTAAAAAGATGCGATAACATACGGACAGTTTTGTCAATCCGAACTGGGGAAATGAAAGGCAAGCTGCATGACCCTTCTCGAACTGTTCCAGCTGCTGAAGAAGCACCTTCAGCTGGTCATCACCCTTCCGGTGGTCTGCGCGATCGCCATGGGCATCGTGTCCTTCGTTGCGATGGACAACACCTATACCGCGACGACGAGCATGTACATTCTCGCCAAGACCGACGATAGCGGTCAGATGAGCTACAACGATCTCTCGGCGAGTCAGATGCTTTCCAACGATATCGCCACGCTGCTGGATAGCGATAGCGTTAAGAGCGGCGCAGCCAATGAACTGGGCCTCACCGATCTGGATGACTACAAGGTGTCTGTTTCCTCCGAGACCACCACGCGTGTCATTACGCTTTCGGTTACCGGCACCGATGCCAAGGAGACGGCTAAGGTCGCAAAGGCCATGGCCAGCTCGGTGAGTACGGTCGCTCAGAACGTCGGCGCTGCCCAGAGCATCAACGTTATCGACGAGGCTAAGACCCCCGAAGCCCCCAGCGGTCCCAAGCGTATGCTGTACGTTGCTGTCGCGTTCCTCGCCGGTATCTTTATCGCAGTTGCCTATGTCGTTTTGGCAGACATGCTCAATACCCGCATCCGCGGTGCCGAAGAGGCGGAAGAGCTCCTGGGCATTCCCGTTGTTGGCCGAATTCCGGCTATGAAAGGTGGTAAATAGGCATGGCTAAGGCAAAGAACACCGATAAGCTCGTTGTACAGAATGCCGCCAAGACCCTTCTGGCCAACATCCGCTTTGCGAGCGTGGACGACCCCATTCGCACCATTACCGTCACGTCCTCGATTCCCAACGAGGGCAAGTCTACGGTTTCCATCAACCTTGCCCAGGCTATCGCCACGAGCGGCAAGTCCGTGCTCCTGGTCGAAGCCGATATGCGCCGCAGGTCCCTTTCCGATATGCTCGGCGTTCGTTCGCGCGGCGGACTCTATGCGGTCCTTTCCGAGCAGATCTCCATTGACCAGGCAATTGTCGAGACGGGTCAGAAGAACTTCTACTTCCTCGATGCCGAGCCGCATATTCCCAATCCTGCCGACATCATCGTCTCTCACCGCTTTGCCAAGCTGGTAAAGGCACTGTCCGCCAAGTTCCAGTACGTCATCTTTGATGCTCCCCCGGTCGGCACCTTCATCGATGCTGCCGAGATCGCAAGTCTGACCGACGGTGCGCTTTTTGTTGTGCGTGAGGATTTCACCAAGCGCGAGGAGGCGCTCAACGCCATCGGTCAGCTTAAGAAGTCCGAGAAGGTCAAGCTCATCGGTACCGTTATGAACTACTGCGAGACCGAGACCAGCGAGTACTACTACTCCTACTACACCAAGGACGGTAAGAAGGTGAAGAAGGGCTCAGACGATCAGGGGACTTCAAAAAAAGGCATCTTCACCAACCGGGCAAACGTTTAGTTGATTAAGGCTGACCTATGCGTGACATTCATTGCCATATCTTGCCGGGTGTAGACGACGGCGCCGCCGATCTCGATGAGAGCTTGGCGATGCTCGAGGCTGCCAAGCGGGCCGGTGTAACCAGAATCGTTTGCACTCCTCACTGCCGTGATCCCTATTTTGATTACGACAAGATGTGGGATGCCTTTGAGCTGCTGCGTGATAACGCTGACGGTTTTCCGCTCCAGATGGGCTTCGAGGTCAACCATCGAAAGCTCGTTGAGCTTGGTATCGATGCCGCGGAGCACTTGCATTTCGATGGGACCAACGAGTTTCTGCTCGAGCTTTCGACGCATGCCGATGCGTATGCGTTTAGAGAGTACGAGAACACGATTTACGATTTGCAGTGCCGTGGTTACCAGGTGATTATCGCTCATCCTGAGCGCTATCGTGCGGTTCAAAAGGATGTAAGCGTGGCGGAGCGCCTGGTCGATATGGGTTGCAAGCTGCAGGCTTCGGCGGACTTTATTGCCGGCGGTCGCTTTGGTCGCGAGAAAAAGCCGGCACAGCGCCTGTTCGATCAGAACCTGTACAGCTTCATCGCGAGCGATGCCCATAACGTGGGTCATTACGACTGCCTGGCGAAGGCTCGCGCGAAGTTTAGCGTGCGCGGAGCTCATTTTCGCTAATATCTGTCCCTAACGTTCGCATTGAATGAAAGGGCAGCCATGGATATCCAACTTAAGACGGGATGCTTTGATGACGCGGCGTTGGTGCGCCGCGTCGTTTTTATAGACGAGCAGGGCTACGAGAATGAGTTCGACGCTATCGACAAGGATCAGAGCTGCATTCATGTGACGCTCTATGTAGACGGCGAGCTTGCCGGTTGCTCGCGCGTGTTTCCCGAAGAGCTTGAGCGCGTGGCTGACGCAGAGGCCCCGGTGTTGCCGGCATGCGACATGGACGAAGGCGTTGCGGCGGGGGAGACCTACATTATGGGGCGCGTCGCCGTGCTGCCGGCTATGCGTCGTCGCGGACTGGCGAGTGCGATCGTCGAGGCCAGTGCTTCGTGTGCACGCGATGCCGGCGCTAAGCTTATTAAGCTGCATGCGCAGGAATACGTGTTGCCGCTCTATGCAAAGGCGGGCTACACGCAAATTGCCCCGGTAGATTACGAAGACGAGGGCCAGCCCCATGTCTGGATGGCCAAGCGCGTAGATGGCAGATAGGGACGTTCCTTTTCTGCCGGCAGTTGGGGACGCTCCTTGGCAATTGGCGCATCGGAGCGCTTAGACATACAGTTTTTCGATTCCGTATGTATATATGCGCGCTAATGGGTTATAAAATCTAAGTCTGAACATAGCAGGTCTGCGATTCGGCTCGGGCGACCGGGCCGTTTTTGCGGACGGGGGTAGCGCGAAAGGACTGCACATGCGTCAATTTAAGACCGAGAGCAAAAAACTGCTCGACCTCATGATCAACTCCATCTACACCAATAAGGAAATCTTCCTGCGCGAGCTTATCTCTAACGCGAGCGACGCCGTCGACAAGCTCAACTTTAAGAGCCTGCAGGATCCGAGCGTCAAGATCGACCAGGGCGACCTGGCTATTCGCGTTTCCTTTGATAAAGACGCCCGCACCATTACCATCTCGGATAACGGCATTGGCATGACCGCCGAGGAGCTCGAGCGCAATCTGGGCACCATCGCCCATTCCGGCTCCGAGGAGTTTAAGACCGAGAACGCCGAGCAGCAGGGTTCGGATGTCGACATCATCGGCCAGTTTGGCGTGGGCTTCTACTCGGCTTTTATGGTCGCCAGCCATGTGAAGGTCGTCAGCCGCGCCTACGGCGAGGATGTCGCCCATGTGTGGGAGTCTGATGGTCTTGAGGGTTACACCATCGAAGACGGCGAGCGCGCCGAGCACGGCACCGATGTCATCTTGACGCTGCGCGAGAACGAGAAGCTCGATGCCGACGGCGAGGCCGAGACCTACGATCGCTTCCTGACCGAGTGGGGCCTCAAGAGCCTGATTCAGCAGTACAGCAACTATGTGCGCTACCCGATCCAGATGATGGTGTCCAAGAGCCGCCAGAAGCCCAAGCCCGAGGATGCTGGCGATGACTACACGCCCGAGTACGAGGACTACCAGGAGCTCGAGACCGTCAACTCCATGACGCCGATCTGGAAAAAGCGCAGCTCCGATGTCGAGCAGAAGGACTACGACGAGTTCTACAAGTCCACGTTCCACGACTTTGACGATCCTGCGCGCACCATCAGCTTCCATGCCGAGGGCACGCTCGAGTATGACGCCCTGCTGTTTGTGCCGGGCCGCGCGCCGTTCGATCTGTACAGCAAGGATTACGAGAAGGGTCTGGCGCTCTACAGCTCCAACGTCCTGATCATGGAGAAGTGCGACGACCTGCTGCCCGACTACTACAACTTTGTCCGCGGCGTCGTGGATTCTGCCGACGTGTCGCTCAACATCTCGCGCGAGACGCTGCAGCAGAACCGTCAGCTCAAGGCCATCGCCAAGCGTGTGGAAAAGAAGATTACCGCCGACCTTGAGGATATGCGTGACAACGACCGCGAGGCCTACGAGAAGTTCTTTGAGAACTTTGGCCGCGGTCTTAAGTACGGCATCTACTCGAGCTATGGCATGAAGGCCGATGAGCTCGCCGATCTGTTGCTGTTCTGGTCTGCCAAGGAACAGAAGATGATTACCCTGGCCGAGTATGCCAAGGGCATGCCCGAGGATCAGAAGGCCATCTACTACGCCGCCGGCGACTCGCGTGAGCGCTTGGCCAAGATGCCCGTGGTAAAGGGCGTGCTCGACCGCGGCTATGACGTGCTGCTGCTGACGCAGGACGTGGATGAGTTCACCTTCCAGGCTATGCGTGAGTACGTTGCCGCCGATATGCCCAAGATCTACGAGGACGATGCCGCCCGCGAGGCTGCCGAAAAGGCCGTGGCCGATGGTGCCGAGCCCGAGGTTGAGGATCGTCACCTGGAGCTCAAGAACGTCGCAACCGGTGATCTTGACCTGGCGACCGAGGACGAGAAAAAGGAGGCCGAGGACGCCACCAAGGAGAACGAGGACCTCTTTAACGCCATGAAGGAGGCACTCGGCGACAAGGTCGAGAAGGTTGCCGTCTCTGCGCGCCTGACCGATGCTCCCGCGTGCATCACCACCGAGGGCCCGCTTTCGCTCGAGATGGAGAAGGTGCTCCAGAAGGGTCCCGAGGGCGCGCCCGACGGTATGCCCAAGAGCCAGCGCGTGCTCGAGCTCAACGCCAAGCACCCGGTCTTTTCCAAGCTCGTCGCCGCTCAGAAGGCGGGCGACGCCGACAAGATCAAGCAGTACTCCGGTTTGCTCTATGACCAGGCCCTGCTGGTCGAGGGCATTCTGCCCGAGGACCCCGTTGCCTTCGCAGCAGCTGTTTGCAACTTGATGTAGTTCGGGGATACGGCACCGTAACTAGATTAGAACGAGAGTGGATAATCTCCCACTTTTGGCTCGAATGCGGGCTTGAAGTGGGAGATTTTCCACTCTCGTTTCCTTTTGATTGATCCCTTGGGGACGGAGGAAAACGGATCAGCGAGGGGGTCGGTCTGATCCGGTGATCCGTTTTCCTCCGTCCCCAAGGGATCAATTATTTGTCGGGGTTGTGGTTTTGTGACCTGCTGAAATTAAAGATACTGTACAACTGTACGTTAATTCGTCTTCGTAGTATATTGCTACCCGCAAAACTCAATACCATTGTGCACTGAGACGCTAAAGCGCCTACGTACAATGGTTGTCGATAGTACGATTCGATTTAACGACAGGATGGATGGTCCAAGCGTGAGTCTCGGCAGCAAACTATCCAACGCAAAGGTATCCTTTGCGATCTTTAAGCGTGACATCAAGCGATTGCTCGTGAATCCCGTCGCCTTGGTGGTTACCCTTGGCGTGTGCGTTATTCCCTCGCTGTATGCCTGGTACAACATCGTGGCAAACTGGGATCCGTACGGAAACACTCAGGGTATCAAGATTGCCATCGCCAACAACGATCAGGGCACTCAGAACGACCTGGTGGGCGAGCTCAATGCGGGCGACAAGGTTGTCGATCAGCTCAAGGAAAACGATCAGCTGGGCTGGACGTTCGTCGACTCGACGGCCGATGCCAAGGAGGGCGTCGAGAGCGGCGAGTACTATGCCGCTATCGTGATTCCCAAGAACTTCTCGGATAACCTGGTTTCGATGCTCGACGGCAACTACCATCAGCCCAAGCTCACGTACTACGTCAATGAGAAGAAGAGCGCCATTGCGCCCAAGGTTACCGATACCGGTGCAAACACCATCGAGGAGCAGATCAACTCGGAATTTGTCTCTACGGTAGGCAAGACTGTTGCCGGTATCGCCAAGGATGCCGGTGTCGATTTAAAGGACAAGGCAACCCAGACTCAGGACTCGCTGGCAAGTTCGGTGTCCGAGGCGTCCGACACCTTGGGCGAGGTGCGCGATTCGATTGGCGATATGAATGCCGCCATCGATAAGACGAGTGGCGCTATCGCCTCGGCTGATGCGGCACTTGCCGGCTTGCAAGGCCAGGCACCGTCGCTGACGCAGGCGATCTCCCAGGGCAACGACCTGCTGAGCGAAGCTCGCACCACGGCGGGCAACTCCATCACCTCGCTCTCCAAGGCGCTCTCGGAAGGCAGCCTTGCGCTCACCAAGACGTCGGCCTCTGCGAACGCTGCCATCGGCAAGCTGACGGGCGCGGTCACATCTACGACCACCCGTATCGACAACTCGCTCGAGTCTCTTCAAGCGACGATCGACCACAATAAGGCCGTTATCGGGCACTTGGAGATTCTCGCCAATGACACGTCGACAGGTTCCGAGGAAATTGACGCGCGCATTGTATCGACCATCGATTTGCTTCGAGAGCAGAATGAAAAGCTTCAGAGCATCAAGGACGGTCTGTCCGCGCAGTCGAGCGCCATGGCGAATGACGCAGCGGCTGTTTCGGGTGCCAGTGACGCTATCAATAACGCAATTCATACCGGTGCGACCAACCTTGGCCAAGCCCAGACGGACTTGGGCCAAAACGCGCTGCCGAAGGCCTCGAGCGCGCTCGACTCTTTTGCTGCCGTTTCGGGCGACCTGACCGGTATCGTCTCGGGTATGACACCTACACTTGCAAATGCGCGCGGCACGTTGGCGCAGCTTAGCGCTACGCTCGGCCAGGCCAAGACCACGCTGTCCCAGACCGATTCCTCGCTTGCCAAGGTCCAGGACAAGCTTGCAACCGCCGCCAATGACATCGCGGCACTGCAGACCTCCGAGTCCATGGGCGAGCTGGCCGATCTGATGGGCGTCGATGTCAATGACGTGGCAGATTTCATGGCGTCTCCGGTTGAGTTGACGTCCAAGTCAATCTATCCGGTCAAGAGCTTTGGCTCGGGCATCGCTCCCTTCTACACCAATCTGGCGCTTTGGGTGGGCGGCTATGTGCTCATCGCCATTTACAAGCTCGAGGTCGACCGTGAAGGTGTTGGCAGCTTTACGGCGCGCCAAGGCTACTTTGGCCGCTGGTTGCTCATGGTGATCCTGGGCGCGTTGCAGGCCATCATCGTTACGGTAGGCGATCTGGTGATTGGCGTGCAGTGCGTCAGCCCGCTGCTGTTCGTGCTGGGCGGCATCGCCATTTCGTTCACCTACGTCAATATCATCTATGCGCTGTCCACCACGTTTAAGCATATCGGCAAGGCTATCGGCGTCATTCTCGTCATCGTGCAGATCCCGGGTTCGTCGGGCATGTACCCCATCGAGATGATGCCCGGCTTCTTCCAGTGGCTGCACCCGCTGCTGCCCTTTACCTACGGCATCAATCTGCTGCGCGAGACGGTCGGCGGCATGTATTCGTTCAACTACCTGTTTAACCTGTGCATTCTGGGCGTGTTCTTGATCGTGGCGCTCTTTATCGGCCTGCAGCTGCGTCCGCTGCTGCTCAACCTTAACCTGCTCTTTGATAAACAGCTCTCCACGACCGGTATGATGATTTGCGAGTCCAACGACCTGCCGCGCCAGCGCTACTCGCTGCGCACGGCCATGCGCGTCATGCTCGATTCCGATTCGTACCGTCGCGAACTGCTCGATCATGCGGTCGCCTTTGAACATCGCTACCCGTACTACATCAAGGGCGGTTTTGCCGCCGTGGTGGGCGTTCAGGTCCTGCTCTTTGTCCTGTCGACGGTTCTCGATATCGACAATAACGGCAAGATCATCCTGCTTGTCATTTGGATCATCTCGGTTATTGCCATCTGCGGCTGGCTTATCAATATCGAATATATCCGAGCGAGCCTCAATACCCAGATGCGCATCTCGGCGCTTTCGGATGAGGACCTGCGTCGCGAGATGCGCGAACACACGGCCGCCATTCCTGCCGCCCGCCACATGTTTGGCCTCAACGCCAGCGAGCGTGGTGCCAAGGGCGGCGATCAGTCCACGGGCCGCTTGCCGCATATCGGCTCGCACCATAAATCTCAGGGCAGCGACAGCACAGCCACAAATGATGGAGATACCACCGCGCTTGGCAAGCACTCCAAAGGAGGTGAGGCATAAATGAAGAACATCCTGCATCTGTTTAAGCGCGATGTCCAAAACGTGTCTCGCTCCGTGATCGGCTTGGTTGTCGTGATGGGCCTCATTATCGTACCGTGTCTGTACGCGTGGTTTAACATCGCCGGCAGCTGGGATCCGTACGGCAACACCGGCAATCTTAAGATCGCCGTGGTCAACACCGATGAGGGTTACGAGAGCGATTTGATCCCCGTCGAGGTTAACGTGGGCGAAAACGTGACCGCCACCCTACGCGGCAACGAGAGCTTCGATTGGGTTGTGCTCAACAATCGCGAAAAGGCTATCGAGGGCGTTAAGTCGGGCGCGTACTATGCTGCCGTCGTTATCCCCAAAACGTTTAGCGCTGACATGATGACGCTTTTCTCGACCGACGTGAAGCATGCCGATATCGAGTTCTACGAGAATCAGAAGGCCAACGCCATTGCGCAGATCGTGACCGAGAAGGGTTCGAGCGCCGTCCAGAGCCAGGTTAACAAAACTTTTACCGAGACCATTACGACGATCGGTCTTAAGACGGTGTCCAGCCTGCTCGATTACATGAGCACCGACCAGGTGGGTAACTTTATCGCCAACCTGTCCTCGACGCTCGGCGATTCGATTGAGGACCTGCGAGACGTTCGGGCAAATGCTTCGTCGCTGGCGGGCATTTTGAGCTCCACGTCCGATTCGCTGACGTCGGCGAGCGGCATGCTCAAGCAGACGGGCACGGTCGATGAGTCAACGAAGCAGCTTATGGAGCATGTCAAAAGCGGTATTAGCGATTCCAAGGAAGCGCTGAAGGACGCCAACGACGCCATCAATGCCGCGATTGACGGAAGCGCGGGCTCGTTTGACAACGTGTCCGCCGAGCTTGCGAAGGCATTTGATGCCGCGAATCAACATGTCTACCTTACAGTGTCCCAGCTCAACGATGCCGCGGCGGCTCTTAATGCGCGCGCCAAGGATATCGATGCGATGGCCGATCAGCTCCGCAGCCTTGCCGACCAGGTGAGCGATGAGAATTTGAAGGACGGCCTCAAGTCCGCCGCGACGTCGCTGGGCAGAATCGCCGTTGAGTACCGCAGCAATGCCAAGGATCTGGCGGCCACCGCGAAGTCTCTCTCCGATAGCATGGCCGAGGTCAACAACTCGCGTGCCGAGGTCGATCAGGCCATCGCCGATGCCAAGGCCGGCATCGCGGGCGCCAAATCCGATTACGATTCCACGTTCTCGGTTAAGGCCAAGGAGCTCAAGAAGACCGTCTCGGGCATCCTAGACTCGCTCGATGGTATCTCGGGCAATCTGGATAGCGCCGTAGACGGCCTGACCGACGCATCCGGTTCGCTGGCAAAGGGCCTCTCCAAGGCTGCAAAGCTGGTCAACAAGGCTTCCGATCAGTTGGGCGAAGCGTCGGACAAGATCAGCGCGTTTAAGGACGAGCTCGACGGTGCCTTGATGTCAGATGACCTCGCTACGATCAAGACGATGATCGGCAATGATCCCGAGGGTCTGGCCGTGTCGCTTTCCGGCCCCGTCGCGCTCGATCGCAAGCCGGTCTATCCGATTCGTAACTACGGTTCGGCCATGGCACCGTTCTACACGATTCTGTCGCTATGGGTCGGCTCGATCGTGCTGGCGGCCATGATGAAGGTCTCGGTTGACGATGAGCTTATCAACGAGCTCATCCCCGTGCGCCTGCACGAGATCTACCTGGGCCGCTACCTGTTCTTTGGCGGTCTGGCCCTGCTGCAGGCGACACTCGTGTGCGCGGGCGACATCCTGTTCTTTGGCATCCAATGCGACAACCCGCTGCAGTTTGTGCTGGCGGGCTGGGTCGCGAGTCTCGTGTTCTCCAATATCGTCTACACGCTTACGGTTTCGTTTGGCGATATCGGCAAGGCTTTGGCCGTTGTGCTGCTGGTCATGCAGGTCGGCGGTTCGGGCGGTACGTTCCCCATCGAGATGACCGGCCCCGTGTTCCAGGCGATCTATCCGTTCCTGCCGTTCACCCACGGCATCAACGCCATGCATGCCGCCATGGCCGGTGCGTACCACATGGAGTACTGGATTGAGCTAGGCATTCTGGCGAGCTATCTGATTCCGTCGCTGGCACTGGGCGTCGTCTTCCGCCGCCCGGTCATCAAAGCCAACGACTGGATCATCGAAAAACTGGAGTCAACCAAATTGATTTAGTTCAGCAACGTAAACGCCGTCGGAACATCGAGATCTTCCAACCCGATGCTTTAGCGTAGTGAATTGCACGGGCTGCTTGGTTGTTGCTACAGTAGCGGGGCGTGCCGGGGGTCCGGTGCGCCCTGCTTTTATTTGACCATGAGGCGGCACGCAGCCATGCGCGTGCGGACACCACGCCCAGATTGAGCGCGAGGATGCCCTATGGCCCAGCATGCCACTGACAATATCGAAATGATGCCCGATAGCCCTGTTGCTCGCGAGGACCTGGGCGCGGGCGGCACCTCCCGCGGCGCCGGCGCTCGCTCGCCGCTGTTCTGGAAAGTCCTGCTGCTTTCGGTGGCAGTCGTCTGGGGCTACTCCTTTACGACCATGAAGGACGCGCTCGACACCATTCCGGTGTTCGAACTGCTCTACGTGCGCTTTCTGCCTGCGGCGTTGGTCATGTTTTTCATCTTCCACAAGCGCATCATCGCGCACCTCAACGCCCGCAACCTTATCGTCGGACTTGGCATGGGCGCACTTATGTGGGCCGCCTACGCCCTGCAGACAGTCGGTCTGGCGCACACCACGGCGGGCAAGAATGCTTTTTTGACGGGCACGTATTGCATCGTTGTGCCGTTCGCGAGCTATTTTCTGAGCGGCGAAAAACTCACCCGCTATAACCTGGGCGCGGCGCTGCTGTGCTTGGCGGGCATTGGCTTGGTGGCGCTCGATAGCGTTGAATTCAACATCGGTGATGTCATTACGCTGGCGGGTGCGGTCTTTTTCGCCATCCAGATGGCGGTGACTGCCAAGTACGGTCGCAAAATGGACATCAACGTCATCACGTTTTGGATGTTTGTGGGCAACGGCGTGCTGAGCCTGGCAACGTCGCTGCTATTCGAGACCCAAGCGCCTCTGTCCGTGTGGACGCCGAGCTTTATCAGCGCGATGGCGTTTCTCTCGGTTGGTTGCACATGCGCGGCTCTGCTCATCCAAAACGTCGGCTTGGCGCATGTCTCGGCCTCGACGGGCTCACTGCTCCTTTCGATGGAGTCGCCTTCGGGCGTGCTGTTCTCGGTGCTGCTGATGGGGGAGGCGCTCACCTCGCGCCTGCTCGCCGGCTTCGCGCTCATCTTTCTTTCGATTATCTTGAGCGAGACGCATTTCGATTTCTTGCGCCGAAAATCACACCCGCAATTGTAAACAACTTGTTGCGCCGCCCTCCCAGGGCGGCATTTTTATGTCATGCCCTTACAGTTGTACCTTGCACTTTACGCTATCAAAGTGCGTGCTGCAAAAACGTTACTGGAGGGCTTCTATGGCATCAGCTCTGTCCGATTTTCAACCGCAACCAGCGCCCCAGGCCACCGCGGCGGCGCAGGCCGCTATCGGTGACGGTCTTGTCGCAGAAGCTCAGGCTTTTGCAGACGAGCTCGCTGCATGGCGACACGATCTACACCAGATGCCCGAGCTGGGTAACAATCTTCCGCAGACGTCTGCCTATATCCAGGCACGTCTGGACGAGATGGACATCCCCCATACCACGCTAGTCGACGGTTCCTGCGTCGTTGGCCTGATCGGTGCCGGTGCGGCCGCTCAGGGCAATGGCACGTGCAAGGACGAGCAGGCCGGAACGGTCGTCATGCTCCGAGGCGATATGGATGCCCTTCCCGTTGTCGAGGAATCCGGCGAGCCCTTTGCATCCACCAATGGCTGCATGCATGCTTGCGGTCACGATATGCACGCGACGGCCCTGCTTGGTGCGGCGCGCCTGCTCAAGGCCCGCGAGGCCGAGCTTGTGGAGGCCAACGCTACCGTCAAGTTGCTGTTCCAGCCGGGCGAGGAGACCTTTGAGGGAGCACGCGCTGCCATCGCCGACGGCTTGCTCGAGAACCCGCGCCCTCAGGCGGCCTTTGCCATGCATGTCAACAGCCAGTCGCCGCTTGGCCTGGTGCTCTACGGCAGCCCGGCGCTCTCGGGTGTGTACGGTTTCCGCATCACGCTCCAGGGCAAGGGCGGCCACGGTTCCAGCCCCGAGATCTGCATCGACCCCATCACGGCCGGCGTCCACGTGCACCTGGCGCTCCAGGAGCTTATCTCCCGCGAGGTGCCGGCGGCCAAGGAAGTCGCACTTACCGTTGGTAAGTTCGCCGGCGGCTTGGCGGCCAACGTCATCCCCGACACCTGCGTGCTCGAGGGAACGCTGCGCGGCTTTGATGTTGAGCTCATGGCTCACCTAAAGACCCGCATCGCGGAGGTCGTTAACGGCGTTGCTACGACCTATCGTACGCCGGCGACCATCGAGACGCTTTCGGATGTTCCGCCGCTTGTACTCGACAGCGATATGACTCAGGCGTCGCTTGGCTACGTGGGCGCAGTGCTGCCCAAGACGGCTTTCTTGCCGCTTTTCCATGCCATGGCGAGTGAGGACTTCGCGCTTATCTCGAGCAAGATCCCAAGTGCGTACTTTACCGTGGGCGCGGCCGTAACCGACACGGACGAACACTTTGCCCAGCACCATCCCAAGGCACGTTTTAACGATGCCGAGCTGCCGCTCGGTGCCGCGGCCTATACCGCCGTCGCTTTGGGCTATATCGCCGACCACCGGTAGCACCCAACCTTGCCTTTCAAGCCTGCGGGCATGGCCGTAAGGCCTATGCCCTTGTCTTTCAAGGCAATCTTGGGCACTACCGGCGCCCGGCGCAGGCTATTCGTTTGTCTAAAAGGAGCAGTATGCCCCAGCAGCGTAAGTTCTTCCCCGGCTGGCTCGTGGTGGCCTCCGGCTTCGTGATCATGGCCACGTGTTACACGATTTTCGTCAACTGCATGAGCCTGTTCCAGCCGCTGATCGTCAGCAACCTGGGTATTTCCCTTGCGCAGTACAACGTCTCCAATGCCATCTCCACCGTGGTGAGTGTCGTGGGTTCGCTCGTTATCGGTCATGTTGCCGATAAGGTGAGTGGCCGCGTATTGGGCTCGCTTACCGTTATCGCTACCTCGGCGGTGCTTGCCGGCATGAGCTTTGTCGGTGAGCTGTGGCAGGTCTACGTGCTCTTTGCCGTTTCGGGCTGCTTCGCTGTGGCCTCGACCCGTCTGCTCATTAGCCTTGTGACCGCCAACTGGTTTACCGCTAAACGCGGCCTTGCCATTTCCATCGCACTTTCGGGCTCGGGCTTTGGCGGAGCCATTCTCTCGCCGATCGTGAGCTCTCTTATCGTGAGTGTGGGCTGGCGCTCTGCGTTCCTGGTACTCGCTGCCGTCTGCATGGTGGCGGCACCTGTCTCTTATACACATCTGACGCTGCCGACGATACTCCTTGTG
>CABRIB010000019.1 GCA_902470915.1 uncultured Collinsella sp.
AGATAGGAGTCCGTCTCGTGGGCTCGGAGATGTGTATAAGAGACAGAAGTAAGTCTTGCCAGGTATCAACACTATCGCCGACCCGCGCGCAACCGATGGACATCCGCAATGCATACGGCACCTCGGCATGCGCGAGCTCGTCGTTGATTGTCGCGCACAGATGCATGATATCCTGTTCCGCCGCTGCCTTTTGGAGCACCACGAACTCATCGCCACCATAACGCGCGATAAAGCCACCAGACGCCGAGCAGACCTCTTTGAGCGCAGCGGATATTACCTGAAGAGCATGGTCGCCCTCCACATGTCCATAGCGATCGTTAATCTGCTTAAAGCCGTCAGCGTCCATCATAAGCAGATATACATCTTCGGCCTGATCCACATTTGAAAAGAGCGACAGCATATAGGTCTCAAAACGGTTGCGGTTGTTGAGTCCAGTCAACGGGTCAGTCGAGATCAGTTGCTCCTGGCAGATGATATAGAGCAGCAACATGCTAATCATTATGCCGACACAAAGGCCAGGCACCGAGTATACGATCTGAAAGGTACCGCCCACCAGAGCGGGAACCGCAAAAAAGGCGAGGGTGCGATAAATGGCCTTCTTTTGCAGGCTTTCGACTTTTCGAGCCTGAATAAAGGCATGCAAGGACGTATATATGACGTAGCAGTAGCTAACGATAGGCTGAATCATATAAAGCGCTCCGCGACGATATACGCCCCGCGCATCGATATAGAACATAGCGTGCGTCCAGTAGCTGGTAAATGCCAGAACGACCACCAATGCGGTTGGCAACGTTAAAAGTACCACCCTATAGGGCGTGGTCAGGAGCCGTGAGCCCTGCATCGTCTCGGAATAGAAAAACCAAATGAGGCACGCGATGGCGAACAGCGAAAACGAAACCGCGTTGGAAATCCAGTTGGCCGTGATGCCTACAGGAGTGCTCACGCCGTCCGAGAGCGTCCAGATCATATCGAAGAAAATGTAGGCAGCAGACGTGTAGCCCAGCATGCTAAACAAAAGCTGCTGGGTGCTCGAGAACAGGGAGCGACGGCTTCGTACGGCAAGTCCGATAAGAATAATCATGCATAGCAGGAATATCTCGATCTTGAGTGCCTTTACCACTAGACGCCCTCCCTTCAATATCCAAGTGGCCAGAATCGCCCAATTCGAATCTGGGCAACAAACACCCCCTACTCCGCAGGGGTAAGGGGAATAATAGCAGAGCGACCGAACGTCACTGCAAGACAGCTCTCGTTCGGGCGCTCAAACGGCGCGAGTTGCACGCCGGAATCATTGATGGGTATCGATTGCTACTCGCCATCGATGTCGGTCGCGACAGCCTCTTCGATGGCCTCGACACCGGCAGGCGACAGGTCTTCCTTGCTCTGGCAGAACTTCTTATCGACCCAGCCGGTCAGAATCGGGGCCATGATTGCCGTGATGATGACGGCAGTGGCGATCTGCGCATACGCGGTGGGCGCAAGCTCGGCATAGCGCGGAGCGACCTCGGCGAGGGCGACCGGCGTGGTCATGGCCGTGCCGGCAATGGTGGAACATGCCACAGCCGCCTTACCATTGCCGCCACACAGGCGCTCGAAGGCAAAGGTAATGGGACCGACGATAAAGAGCGTGATGAGGCCCAGCAGGATGCCCGAAATGCCACCGGCGATGAAGCTCGAAAGGCTCATGGACGCACCGAGCTGAAAACCAATTACAGCGATCGCGGGATTGGCGCCGGGAACCAGCAGGTTCTTGATAAACGGGAACAAGTTGCCCAGGACCATGCCGATAACAAGCGGCAGGATGGATCCGATGATGGTGCCGACGGGGATGTTGGCGAGACCCGAAACACCAAGGATGATCATCGTGACGGCGGGGCCGGCCGTAAAGAACAGGATACCGACAGCGCCCTGCTCGGACTCATCGCCGAACTCGCCCATGATGCCCGTATAGAGCGCCATGTTGCAAAACGTAATGCCGCCGATGATGGAAACCGAGCTCAGGCCTAAAAAGTTATCGTTAAAGAAGTACGCGACGCCCAGACCCAGCGCGGCTGCCACTACAAGCTTAGGAATCAGCACGACGATGCCGGTCTTGATGGCGCCCGGCGTGGACTTAAAGCTGATGCCGGCGCCCACGAACAGCAAGATCGCGGCAACGATGGTGTTGGAGCCGCCGCGGCAGGCAGCCGTAAAGAAGCCGCCGACCTCAAAGACCTGCGGGCAGAAGGTATTGAGCAAAAGGCCGACGATCATCGGATAGATCATGATGTCGCCCGGGATGCGCGGTACCTTGAATTTCTTTTGCTCGCTGGCGGTCGCTTCCTGTGCCATGAAACCCCCATTTCCGCTGACGCAGAACAAAAGCCCACGTCACGCTTTGCTACAGTAAAGTTTGACCATGGTACCAGAAGAAGCAGACCGCCTCGGTGAGAAATTCGATTCGTTAGGCCGGGACGATAACGCGTCCTGCTCCTATACGAGGCTCAAAACGATATAGAACACGATGCCCGAAACGCAGCACCACAACATCGACTTTGTCTTGATTGCCACCGCCACGACGCCGGTGGCCGCAATCCAGGGAACCAAGGCAGGCCAGAGTCCCGCGTCGAACGCGCCGGGGTTCACCAAGTCGTTGGCGACCAGCGCGGCAAAGGCAGCGGGCGGGATATAGCCCAGGGCCTCGGTAATGCGGGGCGACAGGGTCCGCCCGCGCAAGGCGAACGCCGGCGCGATGCGAAAGAACGCGATAGCAGCCCACGACGACAGCCACAGAACCAAGAACTCGTTAGCGGGCATCGCGGGCACCTCTTCCGTCAAATACAGCATCGCACGCCAGCGCAATGGCAATGCCGACCACGACGCTTGCCGGCACGGCAATATTCGCGAGGCCCAAGAACTTGCATACGGCGACGGACACCGCGCCCGAAACCGCCGCGACAACGTTACCGCGCGACAGCCGCTGCGAAAAGAGCAGGCAGATAAAGAGCGAGGTGCAGACAAAGGCTGCAATGGCGGTGGGAACATCGACAACGGCGCCGACGATGGCGCCCATCGTACACGAAACGCCCCATGTTGCGATGAGGATTACGTTGAGCACAAAGGACTCGCGCGGGCCCCAATCCTCCCCTTCAACCAACTTGGCAAGCGAGATGCCATATGCCTCCTCGGTAAGTGTCGCGGCAACAGCCAGCGTCTGACGCTTCGAGGCACCCCTCAGATGCGGTGCGATCGATGCCGAGTAAAGCGCAAAGCGCGAGGAGATTGCGGCGACGCTCGCGACGATCGATGCTGCAGGCACACCCGCCAGCCACAGGTTGCAGATCATAAACTGGCCGCTGCCCGTCACAAACGTACTGCTTAGAGCAAAGACCATCCAGGGCTCCATTCCCGTCTGCCCCATGATCATTCCGCACGGCGCGCCTATTGCAACATAGGTAAGCATCACTGGCCAGACGGTTCTAACGATTTTGAGCACCATACGTTTCTCATCCTGACAAGGTCTCCGAGCCGCATGTAGCGACACGGCAGAATCATCATCCGGCAGCAACCGAGTTCACCTACAATTGCCACCGGATCGAAAGACACAACTTTTTAGGAAGTCATTATGACAGCTATCGATCGAGACCGGGCGCGCGCGGCCTTCAAAAGCTACACCGATGCCTACGACGCCACCAACCCACGCATCGCGCTCAAAATCGAGCATACGTACCACGTGGCCGAGGCATGCGATGCCGTAGCGCGCGAGCAGGGCTGGTCGTCAGAAGATATTGACCTGGCATGGCTTTGCGGCCTGCTACACGATATGGGCCGCTTTGAGCAGCTGCGACGCTGGGACACCTTTAAGGACGCCGAGAGCATGAGCCATGCGGCGCTGGGCATCGAGGTCCTCTTTGGCGAGAATCCCGCCGATGCACCCGCCGTAACGAGCATCCGCGACTTTATCGATGACCCGGCAGAAGATGAGCTCATCCGAGCGAGCATTGCCTATCACAGCGATTTCCGTCTACCCGCGCAGCTCGACGAGCGCACGCGGAGCTTCTGCGATATCGTGCGCGATGGCGACAAGATCGACATTATGCGCACCATCGCCGACAGCACTGTCGACACTATCCTCAAGGTGGACGAGAAGACGTTTCTCGGCAGCCGTTTCTCGTCGCCGACACTTGCCGCCTTTGACGAGCACCGCTGCGTCGCACGCGATGAGCGCGATGAGCCCGCCGACTTCTTGGTGGGGCTTATCTGCTTTATGTTTGAGCTCGTCTATCCAGCAAGCCGCGCGCTGGCGCGCGAACAGGGCGATATCCACCGCCTGCTCGACGCGCCCTTTGGCATTACGCGGCCCTTTACCGACCCCGCCACGCAGGCAACTTGGAGCCGCCTAAAGGACGAGATGCGCGACTGGCTGGCGCGCGCCTAGCGCTCAAGCTGGGCCAGCAGCTCCTCGACGACCTCGACGGCATCCCCAACAACCTTGTACTGGGCAGCACCGAAAATGGGGGCATCCGGGTCCTCGTTGATGGCGATGATGCACTCCGCCCCACCGATGCCGGCAAGATGTTGGATGGCGCCCGAAACACCGATACTCACGAGAAGCCTGGGCGAAACCGATACGCCCGTCTGGCCAATCTGGTGGCGATACTCCAGCCAACCCGCCTCCACGACGGGACGCGTGCAACCAAGCTCGGCACCCAGAGCCTCGGCGAGCCTTCGCATCAACGGCAGGTTTTTCTTGGAACCAATGCCGCGACCCACCACGACCAGGCGCTCGGCATTGGCGATCGAGGGCTGCTGTCCCCACTCCTCGGCGGGAATCGAGATCTCGACACGAGCCTTAGCATCATCCGCAAGCGATATCTGGGTGATCGTGCCAGAGCGGCCGTAGTCGAAGTCGGGAGCCTTAAAGATACCGGGGCGCACCGTTGCCATCTGCGGACGGTGGTTGGGGCAAATGATGGTGGCCATCAGGTTGCCGCCAAACGCCGGACGCGTCTGTTGCAGCAGTCCCGTCTCTGTATCCATCGAAAGTACGGTGCAGTCAGCCGTAAGGCCCGTCTGCAAACGCACGGCAACGCCGGGTGCCAGTTCGCGACCAAAAGCGGTCGCACCGTATAGGATGGCCTCGGGTTTGCGTTCGGCTACCAAATCGCAGATCAAGCGGGCGTAGACCTCCGCATCGTTTTGGCGCAGGCGCTCGTCGCGACAGGCCAGGACTTCGTCGGCGCCCGCGCAAACCAGATGCTCCAGGTCCCCGAGCGAGCCCTCGGGGCTCATGCCGACCAGTGCCACCAGACGGCAGCCGCGAGCATCGGCAAGCTCGCGCCCCTTGCCCATAAGCTCATAGGCAACGGGAGTCACCGTATCGTGCTCGTCGGTCTGCACGAAGACCCAAATGTCTCGATATGCATCAAGGTCCACCGCACCAGCGGCCTCGTCACACTCGATCGAGATAGCGTTGACAGGGCAGGCGTCGACGCACCCACCGCATAGGATACAGCCGTCGGTTACGCGGGCGCATCGGTTGGGACGCTCGCCCTCCACCACAATGCCGCCCGAGGCGCAGGCGCGAACGCAGCGACCGCAGCCGATACAGGCTTCGCTATCGATAATCAGTCCGCTCATCTATGCCATCCCCTCGATGATCTTGGCAAGTTTTGCCGCCTGCTCGGACGCCGTTCCGTCAACGGCCTCGCACGTTTGGTCACGGTCGGGCACAAACGAGCGCACGACCTGTGTCGGCGACCCGGCAAGACCGCAACGCGCGGGGTCGGCGTTCACGTCGGCGGCACTGACCACGCGCACGTCCGCCTCCTCCGCCGCGCGGATACCGGCAATACTCGGCATACGCAACTGGCCAATCTCCTTGGCAGTCGTCATCGCGCACGGCATCTCAAGGTACACCGTCTCCTCGCCGGCATCGCATCCGTGAACGAGTGCCAGCGAGCCACAGGTCGTAAAGCCCGCGCTCTGCACGCAGCTCACGTCGGTTACGCAGGGAATATCAAAGGCACCGGCAAGCTCGGGACCAATCTGGGCCGTATCGCCATCCACCGCCATCTTGCCGCAGATGAGCAGGTCGAAGTCCTCGTCGAGCGCCTCGATGCCGCACTTGAGGGCATAGGTGGTTGCCAGGGTATCGGCACCTGCAAAGGCGCGATCGGTCAGCAGCAGCGCGTCGTCGGCGCCTCGGGCGATGCAGTCGCGCAGCAGCGACTCGGTCGCGGGGATGCCCATCGACACCACCGTCACGCGCACATCCATGCCAAAGCCGATAAAGTCGTCCTTCAGCGCCAGCGCGCATTCCAAAGCGCTCGCGTCAAAGGGATTAATGACCGCCTGTTTGCCATCGCGCACGATGGTATTGGTCTTGGGGTCCATCTTGACCTCGGTGCTTCCCGGCACGGCCTTGACGCACACCACCATATGGAAATCGCTCATCTTCACGCGCCCCCTTTCTGGACGAGCTCATCCAAGAGCTTCTCCGAAAACAGGTTACCGCGGCCCAGCTGCCCGGCAGGATCGAGCTGGAGCTTAAGCCGTGCCGACTCGACCATGGCCTCGTGACCGTACATCGTCTCCAAGAAGCCCGCCTTGATCTTGCCGACACCGTGTTCGGCGGAGACGGCGCCGCCCATGACCGTGACCTCGGAAGCCCACCGGGCAAAGAGTTCTCCGCCGCGGCGGTATTCCTGCGCATCGCGCGGCAGAATGTTCACATGCAGATGGTTGTTACCGATGTGCCCCCAGGCGGCAGATTCAAGCCCACTTTCGGCCAACGTGCGGCGATAAAGGGCGATGACATCGGCCAAGCGTGCATTGGGCACCGACATGTCCGAGCCCAGTTTGGTGATGGCGGGATCCGTGCGGCGACGCTCGTCGATGAGCATGTTGACGCTCTCGGGCACCGCATGGCGGAAGAACCGCTGGCATTCGCGATCGACCTCGGTGCGCGCAACCCAGGTCGCGTCGTCGCGGCCACCCGCAAGCTCCAGTACCCACCCCAAGTGATACAGCTCCTCAGTCGCCTGAACTTCGTCGTCGCAGTCGAGCTCCACGTAGACACAGACCTTGGCCTCTTTGTCGAGCGCCGGCAGCGAGGCAAACGCCGTCGACTGCTCGCGCTGGCGACGTAGAATATCCAGGGCGCCAGCGTCGAAGTACTCGATGGCAGCCGCATGGGACAGGACGGGACGCACGGAATCGGTGAAGGACACGGCCTTGTCTTCGCTGTCAAAGAAACAGCTCACGCCCCAAACGACCGCAGGCGCCGCCTGCAGGGCAATCTCGAGCTCGGTGATGACGCCGATTGTGCCACACGCACCGATAAACAATTCGATGGCATCCATATCGTCAGCAACGAAATAGCCCGAAGCATTTTTGGTCTTGGGCATGGTGTAGTCGGGAAGGTCAAGCTCGAGTGCACGGCCCACTGCCGTCACGAGCGACAGGCGGCGGCCCTGGGCAAAAGCCTCGCCGCGCTGAAGCTCAAGCAAATCGCCATCAGCCAGCGCGACGTGGAGTCCCGTGATATGCGGGCGCATGGGGCCGTAGGCGTAGCTGCGGGCACCGGAGGCGTTACATGCCGCCATGCCGCCCAGACAGGCAGACGCCTCGGTGGGATCGGTGGGAAAGAACTGCTCGGGGGCCTCTTGAAACTCATCGTAGGCCTTAAGCGATGCCTGGTCCCAACCAGCGGTCGGCAGCACCTTCTTGCTCAGCTGCTTGCGCAGCTCCGAGAGCACAACGCCCGGCTCCACGCGCAGCAAAAATTGGCCTTGTTCATCGCGGCGAAGGCCCAAGTAGCGATTCATACGGGAAGTATTGAGGATATGCCCGCCGTGGGGCACGGCACCGGCGGCAAGGCCGGTTCGGGCGCCCTGAACCGTTACCGGGACACGCTCGGCATGGAGCTTTTCCAAAATGGCACGGACCTCGTCTTCCGTTGTCGGAAACGAGATGCTCGATGCTTCGCCCGATGCGCGAGATTCATCGCGGCCATACTCTTCGAACTCGTCGGTGAAGGGTTTGATGGTTACAGACACGCGAACTCCCCCTTTAGCTAACTACAGTGTTTGCAGGGAGATGTTACCGCATCGTTTCGTCGACGTGTTCGAGACCGTCTCCATAATTGGCGATTTTTACGTTCGTGCAATTCGGCGAGCGGCTGGATTTCCTCGGCAGACGATGCTTTTAACACATATGGCCCCGCCGTCACTGACCGCGCGATTGCCGCTCGAAAAAAGTTGGAGTATTTTTTGCCGCCTTTTACCTGCGGAGACGCCAATCCGTCAAGCATTTGGTCAGCAATTGGTCAAGTAACGGCTGATACGGTCGGCATCGACAGCCAAAACCGACAGAAGTTTTGGCCTCAGAAGCAGGGAGGTTCCCATGGCATATTACTGGCCCCAGTACGGCATCGCCATCGAAGTCGACGACGATCCCCATCTCCTGCCTTTCGACGAAGAGGCATTCCCCGATACGACGGTCTACCACGTTACCACCGATGTGATCTGCGACCCCGAGTCGTTCTCGGCGCTCGCCCACCGCATCGCGCATATCCACGACATCGAGCTCCCTCCCGACTTCGACGAGCTTGTCTACTCACGCCGCCTGATGCTTCACATGCTCTTTGGAGCGAACCCGTCCACCTTTGCGCGCATCTATACCGCCAAGGATGCCGCATGAGCGCGAAGAAGCCACCCCACTTTGCAGGCCTGGGTCGTCGCAAGAAGCTCATCGTTGCCTGCTTGGCCATCGTCTGTGCCCTTGTCGCCGTAGGACTATACGCTTGGCAGTCGCAGCCCGTACCCGAGGCGGGCGCTTCGGTTACGACGGCCGAGGGCAAAACGCGTCAGGAAATCCAAGATGAGCTCGACGCCATAGTCCGCGACAACATGATGACGATTTCGGTCGCACCGGTCGCTCAGCTGCAGGAGGACGGCAAGCTGCGCGTCAACGTGCAAAACGTCCAAGACAATAAATTTCCCCAGCGATTCCGCGTCATCCAAAACGACGAGACCATGTACGAATCCGGTGTGGTCGAGACCGGCAAGACAATCGAGACGTGCCCCGCCGGCGACATCAAAGAAGGCAAGGCGTACATCGAGATCCAGGCACTCGATGCCAAGACCCTCGACAGCCACGGCAATCCGACACGTGTCAAGGTGCGGGTTGAGCAAACCGAGAACTAGCTTTTCCGGTCGACGCGACACCGCACGCAATTCACCAGCATTCGTCCAATCATCGCGGGGACGGCCCGCGGCGAATAGAAAGGAACGACCATGGACATCACCAGGAACATGAACGGAGCCAGAGCGCTCGTCGTGGGCGCAGGGCTCGCGCTCGCGCTCGCAATGGGCGCCGTCCCGACGCCAGCTATGGCAGCCGGGCGCGTTGGAACCACGAAAGTAATGGTCAGGACCGAGATCGACAACGTTGAGTTCAAAGTTCCGACGGTTATTCCCTTCGTCGCCAAGGCCGACGGCACGCTTCAGGGCCCCTCAGAAGACGCGACCACCATCGACAATCATTCGGCCTACGGCATCCATGTCACCAACATGAAGATCGACGCCATGAACACCTGGACCATTGCCGCCGACGCCAAGGCCGGAACCGCACAGAACTCCATCGACTTTAAGGTCGGCCCCGACGGCGCACTCCAAAACGCCAGCGCCGCAATGCAGGAGACGGGCCTCGATCTTTCCAAGAACGCAGCCTTCGACATGGGCTACCAGGGCATTGCCGGCGGCACGGACAAAATTAAGCTCAAGACAAGCGGAAACGTCGCCCGCGTCACGCGCGACATCTTCCGCGTAACCGGCGAAGGCGATCAGGTTGCAACGATCACCTGGACGGTCGAGCCCGGTGCGCACACGGCATAAGGCCGTCGCCCTGGCCGCCGCCGTCAGCATCCTAGCGTTTGGGCCAGCCATGGCCTTTGCCCAGCAAGAACAGGCGCAGGCCGCCACGCAAGTGACGGTCGACCTCTCGGAGCTCGACCGCGGCGACCGCGAGGAACCGTTGGCGCAGACAGGCGACAGACGATGGCTCTTGGCAGCAGGCGCCACAGCAGCAGGCGCGGGAACCGCCGGCCTCGGTCTGCACATCAAACGCAGCCAGAAACAAAACACGGACAGGCCGCACTAAATTAGCTAAGGAGACCCCATGGCATCGAAGAACCTTTTGCCCGTCGTCGCACTCTGCGTCGCGCTCGCAACCGGAACGTCTGTCGCCGCTTGGGCGGCTCCCGTCATGGCAGACTCCTTACCAGCAGCCCTAAGTTCCGCACCAAATCCATCGAGCGCCATTGCGTGCAAGCGTTTTTCGATCGCACAGGCCGCAATCTCGACCTCGGGATGTCTTCGTCGTAATACGGACGGCTCGATAGTCGTGGATATCGATCGTTCGAACAAGGCAAACGGCTCCCGGGCGGGGTGCGCCGTCTGCACGTGGCGCTCGGCTGTGCTCGATGCAGATGACGATCCATGCAATTTAGAGCTGTGCATCGACATCGCTTCGGTCGATGACTCGGCGAACGGAGCGAAGGTCGCCTTCGACGGTACGTTTTTTGAGAAAGGAGGCGGTATATGTCTGGGCTGCGCCGCCGCGAATGCAGACGATGCGCAGCCCACCCTCTCATTCACGGCATCATTGCGGCTGACCAAAGCCGGCACCGATGCCATCGCGGCGGGAGAAGCGTCCCTGCTGTTCTACGCCGTCAGTACCAAAGACACAGACGCTCATTTCGAGAAGCCAGCCGGATCACTCAGCCTTACACGAGGGATAGAGGCAGGTCCTTTTGAAATCGATTCCCACGCGCAAAGCAGGCAACGCATTCTTGCCGACCCGGCGCTTCTCGAAATGGAGTGGAACGGATCCGGAGCTATCGGAATTCTCCCCTCCGCGTTTGACGCCAAGACGCTCCCCCCAAACGACGAACCCATCAACGCAACCATACAAGAAGAGAGCGCGGACAAAGAAGCAGGTGCGGGCGACACGCCGTCGCCGACAAACAGCGTCCCAGCTTCTCTCGAAGCACCGAATGAACCCGCTACCGATCCAAACGATTCCGAACTCGCGGACAGTCTGGGGCTTGCTGATCCTCAAGAGATCGATGAAGGTAACTGCTGCGTGCTTGCCGCGCTCGACCACACAGAGGTCATCGACGCTGCGAACATCGAAGTTGCCGCCGCCAATCAACCCGTCCGCAAGTCGGCCATCATCGCATTTCCCGAATCCATCGAAGTCGTCTTTTTGCCATCGGGCGAGGTCGTGGCCCCAACACTGCTCACCTTGTTGGGCGCCAAGAATACTCGAAACGAAATTAAAAAGGTCACGGTTGTCGACCCTGCAACCACCGCCAAGCTGCGTCTATACGCCGTTGCTCCAGATGGAGGCAAGACCTTGGAATTCGATGGCGACACACTCCTAGCCTGGCGGCGTCTGGACATTATGCAAGACGTCTCGTATCAGATCGAACTCGAAGGGTTTGATCGTGCCCGCGATGCCAATATCATCGCCGCGGCTATTGAATTCCCGCAGCGGCTTATGACACTGCGCTTTGAATACTATCCCTATGTCCCGACAACCACCTGAGGCTTAAATGCTGCGCATCATTCCTAACACCACTTATATAACGTATTAGATGAGTCGCGATGTGCCTCGCATTTCGTTCTGCTACGATTGCCACGTTGGCATCAATACAGGAGGGCTCATGCCGGGCTTGGGAACAATCATCAACGTTGTGCTTTTAGTTGCGGGCGGTCTTTTGGGATTAGCGGGCGGCCGCTTCATTACACCGCGCATCCAAGACACGCTCATGAAAGCATCGGGGCTGTGCGTCCTGTTTATCGGCCTGGGCGGCACCATGCAAAAGATGCTCATCATCGATGGAAAGGCGCTAGCGACCACCGGTACCACCATGCTCATCGTCTCATTTGCGCTCGGTTCGCTCATCGGCGAGGCCATCAACTTGGAGGCCGCCATCGAGAACCTTGGCGAATGGCTCAAGCGCAAGACTGGCAGTGAGGGCGATAACGAGTTCACCAACGCTTTTGTCTCGACATCGCTGACCGTCTGCATCGGTGCCATGGCTATCGTGGGATCGATCCAGGACGGTCTGCTCGGTGACTGGTCAACGCTTGCCTTGAAAGGCGCATTGGACTGCATCATCGTCTGCACCATGACGGCGTCGCTTGGCCGCGGCTGCATTTTCTCCGCCCTGCCCGTCGCCGTGTTCCAGGGGACGATCACGTTGTTTGCCGGCGCGCTCTCCCCCATCATGACCACGGCAGCCCTCGACAGCCTTTCGCTCGTAGGCTCCATGCTCATCTTCTGCGTCGGCGTCAACCTCATCCGTCCTCAGACCTTCCGCACGGCCAATATGCTCCCCTCCGTCGTCATCGCCGTCATCTACGCCCTCCTGTTCTAAATCTATCAACGCAGCGGTATCTCGAACATCTGTTTGATGCTGTGCTATGATATGAGGTCACCGTAGCTGCGTTAGGAGAGGAGAAGCGGTGGCCGACCAGGACATCAAGATGCTCATCGAGCGCATTATGGCCGAGGCCCGGACCCATCAGTCCACCCGCTTCTCAAACGAAATCTACGCAGACGAGCCGATTCTCAAAACCGGCCGACAGATGCAGAATTTCCTCCCCGACCAGTACCGTAAAATGCGCGAGATATCGCGCTGGCAGGATGACCCCAAGGGCGGTGCGGGCCGCTGGCTTTCGGAAGCCGAGCTTTTTTACCGCCAGGGCCTGCTGATGGCCGACTTTGAGGACGACTGTCCCTACAACGGCACCTTTAAGTCGTACTTTCCCACCTACAACGCCATGAGCGACCGGCAGCTGCGCGGCTACTTTACCTGGCGTGCCCAAGTGCGCCGCGGAACCGTCGAGGAAACGTCTACGTCCTTTGCCTTTCTGTATCTCTATGAGCTGATTTGCGGCATTGGCGTAGATGACCCGCTCGACGGTTTTAACAAGATCAAGGCCTTTTGGGATGTCTATCGCGCCTTCGAGCCCGGCATTGATCGGTTTGCACGCGTGTGGTTGCAGGATTACGCCGTATTCCATGGGCTCGACCCCAAGCTGCTCCGCGACTCTAAAACCGTCATGTTCGATAACGCCCTTATCGAGCTGCGGCGCGTGGCACGAGACCTTGTACCGGCACCGGCACCGTCCGACCAGACCCCCAAACGTCGCAAAACCTCCGAGCCCACGCTCCCCCTTCCGCCCGATGAGGTGCGCGAGGAGCGACTCATGGCCGCCATCAACGCCCTCTCCACGTACAACCTAAGTAACTCGCGGCTCGACCGCAGCCACCACCGCGATCTGCGCCACGTGGCATGCGCCGCGTATGTCCGCATGGCGCGCTACTATGACACGCATCGAAAGACCGGCATCGTAGCGAGCTTGTTTGGGGAGGAGACGGCCATGCCCTACACCATGTTTGCCTCGGCCGTATTCTTTGCGCCCGAGCGCCACGAGAACTGCGAATACCACCTGGATCCCATCCATATCTACCGTTGCCAAAACGGCTTTTGGGAATGTATGCGTATCCATGGTAGTAGGCAAAAGAGCAGCAAGCTCGGTGAAATGATGCGCGCCTGCGACCAACGCCTGCGCCTGGCGCTGGACCCCGCCCATCCCCTTAAGGAAGAAAAGGTCCCCAAATATCTGGCCAAGATTATCGATGACGAGATTGTGGCATGGCTTTCGTGGGACGCCGCACACCAGCCCGTCAAGATCGATATCGACCTGACTCAGCTGGGGCACATTCGGAGCGCCGCTGCGCAAACGCGCGAAGCACTTTTAATCGACGAAGAGCGCGAGGACGGCGCACCTGTGGAAGCCGAGGCAGCGGACTCAGGGCAACCGGAAGCCGAGCCCGTAGCCGACGCGATTGTCGAGGCGGTCGCGGCACCCATTCGGCAGGACGAGACCGACGAGCCAACCATATCCACCGAACAGTTTGGTGTCGTGGCACCGCTTCTCGCGCCGACGCCCGCGTTCGCAGCTGTTGCGCCCGCTGACGCCACGAACGAACTCACGCCTGCCGCAGACGCCTATCTCCGCGCGCTGCTCGAGCACAACGCAGTACAGGCGGAATCGGCGGTAGTGCAATCGGGGCAGAGCGAGGACATGCTCGTCGACAGCATCAACGAGGCGCTCTTTGACCTGGTGGGCGACACCGTAATTGAATTTAGCGCGGCAGGGCCGCAGATTATCGAGGACTACGAAGCAGACGTGAGAGGATACCTAGACCATGAGTGATACCGCATCCGCAGCGCCCCGTGTACCCAAACGCGTCGCTGCCGTTATCCTTAACTCGCTCAAGGGCGGCGTGGTCCCGCGCATCGGCCTTCCCTATATCACCGTGGGACGCGAGGTCGAGATTCGCGCCCTGCTCACCGATTTGAGTCTCATCGCCGATGGCGGCGCGAGCTTCCGCTTTTTAGTCGGTCGCTACGGAGCCGGCAAGAGCTTTTTGCTCCAGACCATCCGCACGCACGCCATGGGCGAGGGATTCGTCGTCGCCGATGCCGACCTATCCCCTGAGCGCCGCCTGCAGGGCGGCCAGGGACAGGGCCTTGCCACCTACCGTGAGCTCATCCGCAACATATCGACTAAAACGCGCCCCGAGGGCGGTGCACTCAACCTTATCCTGGATCGCTGGGTCGCCTCGTGTGCCGATGCCGATGAGTCTGCCGTCAATGCCCAACTGGCCCCGCTCGAGGAAATGGTCCACGGCTTCGACTTCTCCCGTATGCTCCGCCGCTACCGCGCGGCCGTATCCGAGGGCGACGAAGAAGCTATGAGCCGCGTGACCAAATGGATTCGCGGCGAGTACCGCACCAAGAGTGAGGCACGCGCCGAGCTGGGCTCCTCAACCATCATCAGCGATGACGACTGGTACGACTACGTCAAACTCATCGCTCGTTTTTTGGTTTGCAGCGGCTACAAGGGCATGCTGGTGCTCATCGACGAGCTCGTGAATCTGTATAAGATTCCCAACGCTATCACGCGCCAGTACAACTACGAGAAAATCCTGACCATGTACAACGACACGCTTCAGGGCAAAGCGCAGTACCTGGGCATGATTATGGGCGGCACGCCAACCTCCATCGAAGACCGCCGCCGCGGCGTGTTCTCCTACGAAGCCCTGCGCAGCCGACTCGCTCAGGGCCGCTTTGCGCGCGAGGACCTTAAGGACATGCTCGCGCCCATCATCCGCCTACAGCCACTCACCTATGAGGAACTGCTGGTGCTGATCGAAAAACTCATGCAGATCCATGCCGGCTACTTTGGCTGGACGCCCTCGCTTACCGAAAACGACTTGGTGGACTTCCTCAAGATTGAGTTTGGCCGCGTGGGAGCCGATACGCACTTAACGCCGCGTGAAGTCATTCGTGACTTTATCGAGCTGCTCGACATCCTATGCCAAAACCCCGATGCTAACGTGGCCGAGTTGCTGCAAAGCGTCGGTGGCGACGCGCTGGCGCCGGCAGCCGTAACGGACAACACCGACACCGCAAGCGAAGACCGCAACTTCGCCGAGTTCACCATCTAACCTGCCAAAAAGGGACAGGTTTATTTTGGCAGGTTTTATCTGGGCAAACGTCGAGACAGTAATGTAGCGAGCCACTGCTCACCGCGTTAAGAGATTCGTATTTGAGAGGAGGCCCCGTGAACGCCTTTGACCGATATGCTCCGTTTATCCAAGACTTCATCTACTCCCACGATTGGGAGAGTCTGCGCTCTATCCAGGTTGCAGCGGCAGACGCCATCTTTAACACGCAAGATAATGTGCTCCTGACGGCATCCACGGCTTCCGGCAAAACCGAGGCAGCCTTCTTTCCCATCCTGACCGAGTTTTGGGAGAACCCGCCCGCGAGCGTAGGCGCCCTCTACATCGGCCCCCTCAAAGCGCTCATCAATGATCAGTTCGTCCGCCTCAACGACCTGTGCGAAGAGGCCGATATCCCTGTCTGGCACTGGCATGGCGATGTCTCGCAGTCGCACAAGGCTAAGCTCATAAAAAAACCGAGCGGCATCTTGCAGATTACGCCCGAGTCACTCGAGGCGCTCTTAATCCATAAGCACATGGCGATCCCGCGCATGTTCTGCGACCTGCGCTACGTGGTCATCGACGAGGTCCATTCGCTCATGCGCGGCGACCGCGGCGGTCAGACGCTCTGCCTTATCGAGCGCCTCTCGCGCATGGCAGGCGTGCAGCCCCGCCGCATCGGCCTTTCGGCCACCATCGGTGACCCCGAGCGTACGGGTGCCTTCCTCTCGCAGGGAACAGGACGCGATTGCATCATCCCCCGCTTTGAGGAGCCGCGCCGCGTGTGGCGTATCTCCATGGAGCACTTCTACAACTCGGGTCCCCAGGCGCAACAACGAGGATTCGAGAGCACGGGTCCTCAAGAGGCCGAAGTGCTTGCGTGCGAGCGCATTGAGGCAGCGGCACCCGCGGCACTGCCCGCCGGCGCCCAAGACATGCGTCACAGCGGACAGCTCACACAAGAGGAGCGCCGTCAACGTCGTGAGCGGGCACGGGACAAGGCTACCTCCAGGGATCGCCGCACTTCGTCGGCCCCCGAGGGCGAAGTCGACATCCCCCGAGCACCCGAACAGGCATTACTCAACCCCACCGACACGGCGCCAGACAACGCCGACCCCGGCATGGGCTATATCTTTGAGCACACACGCGGCCGCAAGTGCCTGGTCTTTGCCAACTCGCGCGAGGAGGCAGAGGCCGTGTGCTCCATGCTGCGCAGCTACTGCGAGAGCCGGCACGAGCCCGACCGCTTTCTCATCCACCACGGCAATCTTTCAGCATCGCTGCGCGAGACGGCAGAAGAGCTCATGCGCGATGAGGAGCAGGCACAGACAACCGTCACCACATCTACACTGGAGCTCGGTATCGATATCGGCCGTCTGGAGCGTGCGTTTCAGATCGATGCACCGTTTACCGTCAGCTCCTTTTTGCAGCGAATGGGCCGCACGGGGCGCCGCGATCTTCCGCCCGAGATGTGGTTTGTCATGCGCGAGGAAGAACCCGAGCCGCGCACGATGATGCCCGAGACCATTCCGTGGAAGCTCCTGCAGGGCATCGCGCTCGTACAACTCTATCGCGAGGAAAAGTGGGTCGAGCCACCCGAACTCGATCGACTCCCCTACAGCCTGCTCTACCACCAGACTATGTCGACGCTTGCCAGCACCGGCGAACTCACGCCGGCAGAGCTTGCCCAGCGCGTGCTCACACTCAGCTATTTTCATCGCATCTCGGCCGATGACTATCGCGTGTTGCTGCGTCACCTCATTAAGATCGACCATATCCAAGTCACCGAGGGCGGCGGGCTCATCGTGGGCCTCGCGGGCGAGCGCATCATTAACAACTTTAAGTTCTACGCTGTGTTCCAGGAAAACGAGGAGTTCACCGTTCGCAGTGAGTCGGCCGAGTTGGGCACGATCGTCAATCCGCCACCGCCCGGTGAGCGCATCGCCATCGCCGGACACTGCTGGATTGTCGAGGAAGTGGACTGGAAGCGCCACACCGTCTTTGCCACGCAGGTCAAGGGCCGGGTGCCGGCCTACTTTGGCGACTGCCCCGGTGATATCAATACACACGTACTCGAGCGCATGCGCAAGGCGCTCAACGAGCACGCAGCATATCCGTACCTTATGGGTAACGCACGGGCCCGCCTTGCGCAGGCTCGTCATACCGCCGAGATTTCGGGCGCGGGAACCAAGCCGCTCATTAACCTGGGCGGCGACACCTGGGTGCTCTTCCCCTGGTTGGGAAGCTACGCCTTTTTGGCGCTCGAGCGCATGCTCAAGATTAAATGTGCCGCGGAGCTGGGCCTTCGCGGACTCGACCCGTCACGCCCGTACTTTATGCAGTTTAAGATGAAGGCCGACGAGGAGACGTTCTTTGAGGTACTCGCCGCCGAGGCCGAGAAAGACTTCGATCCCATCGAGCTCGTCTATCCTGGCGAGGTGCCTTACTTTGACCGCTACGACGAGTTTGTTCCCGAAGAGCTCGTGCGCAAGGGCTTTGCCGAAGGCGTGCTCGACATAGAGGGCATGAAGCAGCGCGTTCTCGGCTGGCGCGACCACGCCTAAGACCAGTCTTTTTGGGACGGGGAGACCTATTTGTCGTGAAGAACGGTGCCGAGGAAGTCGGTGTCGAAGGGCACGGCTTCGGCAAAGGCGTAGTTGCCGTCGCTGGCGATGAGCAGGTAGTTCTCCTCGCCGCCGAACTCTGCATCGCCACATGGGACCACCCAGGCGTGGGCGAACACCTCGAGCGCCGTGGCGGCGCAATCGCGCAGGAACGTTACGTCGCTCCCCTCGTTTGCGCTCACGATATTGGCAACGTAGATACCCCCGGGGTTCAGGCTGCCTCGCACCAAACGCAACGCCTCAACCGTCGCCAGCTCGCGTACGGGCTCGGCACCGCCAAAGCAATCGCTCACGACCACGTCGTAGCGACGATGGCCCACGCTCGTCACACCCAAATACGAGCGAGCCTCAGCGGTTATCACCCGCAGGCGATCGCCCGCCGCGCGCTCCAGCTCGTCTAGGTAGAACCAGCGGCGCGCCAGGCGCGTAATCTCTCCGTCATACTCGATGACGTCCATGCGCAAGCCCTCGTGCGACATCAGCGCGAACTTAGGATAGGCAAACCCGCCGCCACCCAGCACAAGCATGCGGTTGATGCCGTGACCATAAGCATCGTGCATCGCATCCTCGGACTCAAACACGTCGTCAAACGCACGATAGTACGCAAAGACGGGCTCCGCCCAACGCTCACCAACGTAGCTTGCGCTTTGGTAGACGCCGCCTTGCACCAACACGCGAATCTCATCGCCGTCCCCATCGTGCACGCGTTTCACACGCGCCAACCCATTGCGGGTTCGCGCAACCTGCAGACAGGCAGCACGAACAGCGACGGCGGCCGCACCAAGCGCCGCGGCTCCCAGGGCAACGCCGGCAACGACGCCAGCAGAAACACTCGGCTTGTTCATCTAGAGCTCCTTTTGCAGATAGAGTCCATGATCGTAAAAACCCAAATGGCGATAGTACTCGCGCGTACCAATCGCGCTGATCACGTTGATGCGCGTATAACCCGCATCCCGGGCAATCTCGCACGCACGCTCTACGAGCAGACGCCCCAACCCATGGTGCTGGGCCGCCTGGCCTTGATACCCCACGCGCGCCGCCATGCCATACACGTGTACCTCGCGAATCATCGCCTCGTCCGGCATCGTCAGCAACTCGTCCGCATGCGCGGCAACAAACGAATGGTCGGGCAGCGACAACCGCAAAAAGCCCGCGATCTTGCCCTGCGGCGTCACCCACTGCAAAAAGCACTCGTGCGTCACCGGCGTCTCGTACGCCACCTCCTCATCAAGAGATAGCTCATCCAAGTCGGCACCCGCCGTGCTGATCTCGCGATAGCGAATCTCGCGCACCGTCGCACCGTCACCCCGAGCGGCCAAGCGGTTTTCGACGAGCTGACGCAGGTTGGGTTTCTTGTTGCCCACCATGATGTCGTCGGAACTAAAGTCGCGGATCATGCGACTGATGCGGCAGAACGCCGGCGTCACCACGATGTCGTCGGCCAGCACATCGAGCAGCTCTTCCTCGGTATAGGGACGCCACTCGCCGCGCTCGTAGCAGCCCACCAGACGCGAGCCCTCGATGAGCGCACACGGGTAAACCTTGACCTCGTCGGGCATAAAGGCCCCTTCGGTCATAAAGCGTTCGTAGTCGCGCTTGTCCCCCTCGGGCGTGGCGCCCAGCAAGTTAAGCATAAAATGCGCGTGGATCTTAAAGCCAAACAGGCGCGCAAGCGAAAACGCCCGCTCGATCTGCGCCACCGAAATACGACGCTCGTTGATATCGAGCAAATGTTGGTCGAGACTCTGAATACCCATCTGGATCTTGGTGCAGCCCAGGCGGCGGATGAGCGTAAGCGCCTGCGGCGTTACGGCATCGGGGCGCGTCTCGATAACGAGCCCCACCACGCGATGCTTCGCCGTCTCGTTGATGCGCTGCTGACGCTCAAGTTCCTCCATCGTTGCCGTCTGCCACTTGGCAACCTCGCCCCACGGCGTACCAGGGCCGTACAGACGACGCACCGCGCGGTTGTAGCCGCCCACGGCAGCATCCACACGCTCCTGCTCGTCGGCAACGCCAGCAGCAAGCTCAGCCTCGTCTGTCGCAATGCCGGCAACCCGATAGCGCTCGCGGCGCTCTGTTACCACCGGCGGCAGCGCATCGGCGGGAGCGTCATCGAGCAGGCGCCCCGCCTCGGCACGGCTGATGCCCGGACGCGCCAGCATGGGGTTGGCCGCCACGCCGGCGACGGCATCGTCATTGAGCGCACGGAAAAGCTCCGACATAAACCACGTCTGATACCCTTGCGGATAGTCGCTCCAGGTGCCACCGAGCACGATGAGCTCAATCTTATCGGTTGCGTGCCCCATCTGCGAAAGCGCGGTCAGACGAGCGCTCACCTGCAGATACGGGTCAAAGCAATTTTGCTCCGCACGGGCGCACGCCGGCTCGGCGTGCAGGTAGCTTTTGGGCATGCGCAGATCGTTGGGACAAAACAGGCAATCGCCCGAGCATGGCCAGGGCTTGGTGATAACGGTAATGGTCGCCACGCCCGAAGCCGTGCGACGAGGCTTCATACGCAGCACCTGCAGCAGTCGACGTTCCAGCTCGGCATCGACATTCCACCCAGCCCAACGAGCCGGCTCCTCACGTTTTACCCGCTGGTAGAACGGCAGCAGACGGCGCTTGGCCAAATCGCGTTTGTCGGCACCCTCACGGCGCGCCTCGGCATGTATCAGTTTGACGAGCGCTTTGTCGTCCACGGTCTCGCCGCGACGCAGAGCCTCGAGTATGTTCAAGATAATCTGTTCCATGACCCCATTGTAAAGGCAAAGGCGTCGGAGCCCGTCACGGCTCCGACGCCTCCATCAAACAGCGCAGCTATGGTATATAAGTCTTCGATAACCGCCCGTCACTCTGAATTAAATGACATGTCGCCCGAACCGACCTCAAAACGATACGTAGCAGACTTATCGCCGTTATCGAATTCAAGATTCAAAATGGTCTCGCCGTCGTAGCCAAGCGGAAGGAAATCGCTCTCGAAGTCGCCGCTGCCCAAGGTAAGGCTCGCCTTAAAGCCCGTCGAGTTCGGAACCATCATCTCCACATCGCCCGAGCCCACACTCACGTCCATCGACTTCGCGGGGGCCTGGTAGAGCTCGAACGTCACATCGCCCGAACCGACCTCGGCATTCAGGGTATCGGTCACGGTGCCCGTAAACTCAACGTCTCCAGAGTCCAAAGTCAGGTTGAGGTCATGACACGCAATGCCCGCGACCGTCAGGTCACCCGATCCTACATTCGCTGTAATGCCCACCATGTTATCGGCAACTTCGCGCGGCAGTTCGACGGTAACCGTGCGGTCAATGGCGCGCTCGTCATCGCAATCGAACTGGCGAATCTTGAGCGTAGAGCCCTTGATTTCGGCCAGGTTCTGGGTTGCCGCATCGAAGGCAACGGTCCCCGTTGCCACGCGACCGCTTTCAATTACGCGCACTGGCCCGCTGGAGACGTGTTTGACCTCGACCGTGCCCGACGTCACGTCCAAGTCAAGCGATGTGAACGCGTCGGCATCAAAGGTTTCGCTCGAAAGCTGCTGAGGCCGAGCGGAATAGTTACCGCCATCCAAAAGATCGTCCTCGTCAACCGCATCGTCCATACCAGAGAAGCCGGATACAACATCGTCGAGATCCCACGGACCATCAAAATGAATCAATGTCCGCGAAATGCCAAAGACAAGCCCGATGATGAGCACGAACGCTCCGATGCCAACGCCCAAGCGCACCTTGGATTCATGCGAAAGCTTCATCATTCATCACTCTCTTTGGCAATCGGCTCAGCGGTAGTCGCGGTAGCCACGTCAGCATCAGATTCCGCAGAAGTATCCTTCCCCTGGGCCTTGACCGCCACCGACGCCGAACCAACCTGAATATCCCCGCGCGCCCAATCGCCATCGAGCGCACGCGCCACCCAGTGATAGATGGGAATCGTAAAGAAGATCAGTGCGGCAAAGGGGCCGGCACCAAACAGGAACATCAGCAAAAAGAACAGCAGCCAGCACACGGCCCAATACGGGAACGACTGGAACGGGCCCTTCACCGGAGTCGAGCCAACTGCGCTGCCACTCGTCGCCTGCGCCGTAGCGGCATTGGCGGCCTGCGCACTCCAGCTTGCCGCTTGCGCCGCCTTGGCGGCGGCGTCACTCGCCTGTGTTGCCGCCTCGGTAGCGCGCGCCGCCGCCTCATGGGTGCGAGCACGCTCTGCTGCCTCGGCCTCGCGCTGACGAGCGCGGTCCTCGTTCTCAAACTCGATATCGTCCTCGATCTCATCGCTCGGATTGAGCAGCTCGTCCAAGCTCACGCCATAGAGCTTGGCGAGCGAGATCAGGTTCTCGGTATCGGGCGAGCTCTCCGCGCGCTCCCATTTACTGACTGCTTGGCGCGACAGTCCCAGCTTTCGTGCCAGCCCTTCTTGGCTAAAGCCTTTGCTTCGGCGAAGGTCGGCGAGCCGCTGCGCAGTTTCTACATTCATGGTTCCTCCTATGTGATGCCAGCCGTGCCGCCGGACCGTTTTTGTTCTTAAGGCGCCTTGCACAGTTAAAAATCTATCCGCCACCGCCAAAAGCATGCCACCTATTCTAGTGAGATTTTTGACAACCGGCGGTTGCGGGTGCATATGAGCTGCGGAAATGTGTCCAAACAAAGCAATGACCCGTAGCTTGGTTGTCCCCGTTGCGGCGTTAACGGTAGTATGGTCGTATTGTTAATTCCGCACCGCCAACGGAGGGAGTTCCGCGCCGTGAACCGCGATTTCGCCTCATCGCTCATCCAGCTCAACAACACGTTCTATCGCGAGCACTCCGCCTCCTTCTCCGATACGCGCCAGGCCCCGTGGCCCGGCTGGGTGCGCACCATGGACATCGCGCTCGGGCAGCTCGACGTCGCCACGATCGAGCATCCCGTCCGCGTCTTTGATCTTGCCTGCGGCAATATGCGATTCGAGAATTTTGCCGCCGGCGGCGCACTTGCCGCCAAGGGCGTCGACGGCGCAAACCCCTCGGCAGATGCCAGCTGCCCGTTTGAGTTCTATGGTGTCGACTCGTGTCAAGATTTGGCTATCGATGCACATGGCCACGCCCTGCGCATTCCCAACCTGCACTTCCAGGAGCTCGACGTGCTCGACGCCCTCATGAAGCTCAACCCCGCCGAGACGCCCGACGTGCTTTTCGACGCCCCGCTCGCCGACATCTCGGTCTGCTTTGGCTTTATGCACCACGTGCCGTCGTGCGAGTACCGCGTACGCGTACTCGACGCCCTGGTGCGGCAGACGCGCCCGGGCGGCATCATCGCCATCAGCTTTTGGGAGTTTATGAACGACGAGCGCATGGCGCGCAAGGCCGTTCGAGCCGAAGCCCGCGCCGAGCTCACCCCGCCGTTTGAGGGTTACGATTCCGCACAGTTTGAAGCCGGCGACCACCTCATCGGCTGGCAAAACGACCGCCACGCCTACCGCTATTGCCATCACTTTGACGATCAGCAGATCACCGACCTGGTGCGCGGCGTCCGTACGTTCTACAAGAGCGGCGAGGTCCCCGTGCGCGAGCTTGAGCGCTTCCATGCCGACGGTCGCAGCGGCGAGCTCAATCGCTATGTGATTCTCAAGCGCCTGTAGGCACCGACGACTCGCCGTCGAGCCGCACAGCGTCTTTCGGGCAAACTATGCCTACCCTTTTTTCAACCCATTGACGGAACGCGCAGCTATGCGTTCCATACTTATGACCAAGGAGCCTCATGGGAGCCGTCCACGTTCGCACGCCTAAGAACTTTGTGCTCGAGGAGCGCCTGGAGCGCTACGCCGATGCGATTGAGACGAACCCCGAGGCCTATGTCGGAGATTGGCGCAAGGCCTGTGCGCCCGCAGGCAGCAAGCCCTTCGAACACCTTCATCTGGATCTGGGCTGTGGCAAGGGAACCTATCTGGTCGAGCGCGCCCACCGCGAGCCCGACACCCTCTTTATCGGCATGGACCAGGAGCCCATCTGCATCGCCTATGCCGCGCAGAAAATCTGCGAACAGGGGCTATCCAACGCACTCGTCCTGCCCCGAGGCGCCGCATCGCTGCCACAGCTGTTTGCCGCAGGCGAGCTCGATGCCATCACCATTAACTTTCCCACGCCGCAGCCCAAGGCCAAGTACGCTAAAAAACGACTCGTCCATGTCGACCATCTGATGCTCTACCGCCCGCTCTTTTCAGCCGGCGCTACCGTCACACTGCGCACCGATAGCAAGCCGTTGCGCGATTACGCCCTGGGACAGTTTGCCGCGGCCGGCTACGATACGCTTTGGGTAAGCGACGACGTCCGCCGCGACCATCCCGAGCATCCCGAGACCGAGTACGAGCGCCGCACGCGCGAGATGGGTGCCGCCGTCTATGGCATTTGCGCCACACCTGGAGCGCAGCCCAGCGATGAACAGCTCGCGGCGGGCCGCGCGCAGGAGCAAAGCCTAGCCTGCTACCTGCCCGATAACCTCGATGAGCTCGCCTATGTGCCTCTGGGCATGGAAGAGGCCGTCGAGAACTTTAGAAACCGTGCCCGCAAGGGCAAGAAGCGTCTACCGCAAGAGTCCTAGGGGCTTCTGATGGTCGCGGCGTTGGCAAACAAGCGCAAATAGGCGCCAGACACTATGACCCAATCCGAGGGCACTAAAAAGATAGGAGCCCCCGCTCGTGACCGCGGGTCGGGGCTGCGACAATGATGTTGAAGTGCCATAGGCGCAGCCGCGCCGCAACGAGGTTGGGAGGCTCCCATGCCAAAGTATTCTACCGCGTTCGGGATGGACGTCCACCTGAGGTCGACCACCGTCTGCGCCCTCGACGCGGACACCGGCGAGGCCGTGACGAGGAGGTTCCCCGGCAACCCCTGGGGCGAGATCGCCGGGTGGATGGATGGGTTCCCCGGGCCGTCGCTCGCGGCCTACGAGAGCGGCTACCTCGGCTTCGCCCCGCAAAGGGAGCTCGCCGGGCTCGGCGTCGAGTGCGTCGTCGCCGCGGTCTCGAAGATCCCCAGGTCGGCCGCCGACTCGGCCTCCAAGAACGACAGGAACGACGCCGCCAGGATGGCCAAGGCGATACTCGCCCACGACATCTCCCCCGTATGGGTCCCCTCCCCCGAGGTCGAGGGCATCAGGGACCTCGCCGGCGCCTACGACGGGGCGACCGCGCGCCTGGCGACCGCCAAGCAGCGGCTGCTCGCCTTCCTCGCAAAGCGGGGGTTCGTCTACGGCGGCACCACGCCCGCCGGCAACCCGAGGAAGTACTGGACCTACGACTTCCTGAGGTGGCTCGACAAGGCCAGGCCGGAGGACGATGGCGGGGTTCGGGCGCTCGCCGCCCTGAGGAACGAGGTCGAGGCCGCGGCGGAGGCCCGGGCGGACCTGCTCTCCGAGTACAGGGCCGCCGTGGATGCCAGCCCGATCGCCGCGGAGGCGGCCGCCCTCCAGTCGATCAAGGGCTGCGCCTTCGCGCTGGCCGCGGCCTTCTCGGCCGAGGTCGGCGACTTCACGAGGTTCCGTTCCGGAAGGCAGGTCACGGCCTATTTCGGCCTCGCGCCGAGTCAGAGGTCGAGCGGCGACTCCGTGCGGCTCGGAGGCATCAGCGGCGCGGGCAACGCGCTCGTGAGGAAGCTGGCCGTTGAGGGCTCATGGTGCTACGCCGCGGCACGGCACCAGCCGAAGCTCATGCCGAGGGACACGGGCGTGCCCCTCGAGATAAGGATGCACGGGAGGAAGGGGTCCGAGCGGCTCCTGCGGCGGCGCGAGGAGATGCTCGCCCGCGGCGTGCCCGCGGCGAAGGCCAACGCGGCCACCGCGGCCGAGCTCGTGAGGTGGCTCTGGGCCCTCGGCATGATGTGCCGGGAGGGCGCGGAATAGACA
>CABRIB010000020.1 GCA_902470915.1 uncultured Collinsella sp.
ATCTACACAAGGAGTATCGTCGGCAGCGTCAGATGTGTATAAGAGACAGCGGGGCCGGGGCGGACGCGCGGGCGGCCGACTCGGGCGCGGCGACCCGGTGGGCGGCCCACCTGCCCTCCTCTCCGGCGAGCACCGCGCACACGAGCCGCATCATGGACGCCTCGGAGGGGAACGACTGCACCGAGCGGTACCTCCTCTTGATCTCGCGGTTCGCACGCTCCTGCACGTTGTTCGTCCTGATCTTCTGCCAGTGCTCGCGGGGGAAGGACATGAAGGCGAGCGCGTCCTCCCTCGCGCCCTCGAAGACGTCGCCGGCCGCGCGGGAGAGGGCGCGCACCCTGGGCGCCGCCAGGTCCCACGCCGCGCGGGCGACGTCGGCGTCGGCCTGCCCCGCGCACGCCCGGACCAGGTCGGCGGCGAGCGCCTGGCCGGCGAGGCTGTGGACGTGGCCCCTGATGTCGCGCTGGAGGTGCGTCAGGCACCGCTGCCAGGAGCAGCCCGGCAGGACCCTGGAGACGGCGGCGACGAGCCCCGCGTGGGCGTCGGACACCGCGAGCCTCACGCCGCGCAGGCCCCTGTCCCTGAGGGAGCCGAGGAACTCGGACCAGGCGGCCTCGCTCTCGCTGTCGAAGCAGGCGCAGCCGAGGAACTCCTTGTGCCCGGAGGACGACATGCCGATCGCCGTGACGAGCGCGACGCTCGCGTAGCGCCCGCCGGTCCTGCACTTCATGTAGGTCGCGTCGAGCCACACGTAGGGGTGCTCGCCCTCGATCGGCCGGGTCCTGAACGCCTCGGCCTCCTCGTCCAGCCCGGCGCACAGCGCCGACACCTCGGAGCTGGACAGCGACGAGACGCCGAGCTCCTCGGCGACGAGCCCGACCTTGCGGGTGCTCACGCCAGCGACGTACATCTCGCGCACGAGCGCGACCATGGACGCCTCGACGCGCGTGTAGCGCTCGAGTATGCCCTCGGGGAAGTAGGTCCCCTCGCGCAGCTTGGGGACCCGCAGCTCGAGGTCGCCGAGGGAGGTCGACAGGGACCTCTCGCGGTAGCCGTTCCTGCTGTTGACGCGCTCGGGCGACCTGGAGCCGCGGGGCGCGCCGCAGGCCTCCTGCGCCTGGGAGTCCATCAGGGCGTTGACCACGGACTGGATCACCTCCCTGCCGAACTCCCTCAGGTCGTCGCACCGCGAGAACAGCGCGAGCAGGGCCTCGGTCTGGGGCCGGTCGAGGCCGAGCCCCGGTCCGGCTGGGATAGAATGTCGCTGTGGGCCATCGTCTTTCCTTTCGTCGAATATCTAGGCACTGACGATTCTAGGCGATGGCCCTCCCTTGCTTCTTACACCACGACTCTGCGCGCTACCCAGGTCTGCTCATAGGGTTCAGATTTTGCCGCATACCTCCGGATTGACGCTGGCATCACTCGCTTCAAAGAGATGATTTCGGCCAGGAGGGCATTATGGACCTGACGCTTTGTGGGCAATCCGCCTTTAACTACTACCGCATCCCGCCGCAGGTATTAGGCCTTTACCCCGCCATTAGCCTTGGCAATATGGATCGCAGATGTTGCGGCCTCGGAAGTCATGCAGTTGTAAAAGACCTGCTTCACGCACCGCTTCACAGGCTTGTATTCACTCGGGCACAATCCGGATCGCGAAGCCTGTTTAAATCGCACCTCCTGACCCAAGAACCACCTCCCGGGTCGTTTAGGCAGACTGAACATGGATTTGATGTCACGTCGCCCGAGTTTACGCTGCTCAGCCTTGCTACGCAGGTCTCACGCAACCAGTTACTCATGGCTTGCTACGAGATGTGCAGCTCCTTTGCAGTATTTAAGCCCTGCGAGCGAACACAACAACAACTCGATGAAGCTATTTCGCTTAAGCTCATTCCACCCAACTGCGGCTGGGAGCGTGTTGTCGACACCAAGGGCAATGGCACTAACCTGTGGAAGCGCACGCCGCTTCTTTCCGCAGCGGATATCGCCACGTTCGCCAAGCAGGCCGCAGGCCTGCGCGGCGTTAAACAACTGCGCTGGACAGCCGAGCACATGACGGGGCAAACTGCCTCGCCCTTCGAAGTACAGACCTCCATGCTTGTCTCGCTCCCCCACGACGAGGGCGGCATGGGCATCAACATCGCAAACAACGTGCGCATCCTACTCAGCGACGCCGCGCGCTCACTGTATTACAAAACCTGCTGCTACGCCGATATCCTCATCGAAAGTGCCACCAACAGCATGGGCGTCATTCTGGAATGCCAAGGCCGCTCCGCCCATGACAACGAAGCCGCAAGCCTCTCCGATGCCGAGCGCACCACCGCCCTCACAAGCATGGGCTATGACGTTATCCAGATAACCTATGAGCAAATCAAGGACAAGAAGAGCTTTGATAGCATCGGCGAGCTCATTCATAAAAAGGCGGGGCTCCCCTACATCCCAAAGACCGATCAGGAACGCACCACCGAAGATGCCCTGCGGCGGGAGCTGTTGGTCAATTGGGATTAACTGTTCTCCGTTAAGCCGGCCGGCTAGCAGCTAGCGATCAGAGGGACTGCGGGAACGTCAGAAGCAGCAACGCGAGTCGCAAAGCCCGCCTCGGTCAGCTCGACGACCTCGGTAAACGTTGCGTCAAAGAACTCCTCGGTCAGCAGGCGGTACGGCGGATGATCGGGCTCGCCGGGGTTTTCGCGCACGATCTCGTGCATGACGCCGATGGTCTTGAGCACATACTCCTTATGGATGGGATACTGCCCAAAACGCGTCGCAGCGGTATACAGGCGATCGGTCGCACGCGGGATGGAAACAATGCCCAGCGTCTTGCCAAACCAGTCAAAGTCGCCTTGCTTTTTAATGCGGAACTCCTCGCACGGCTTGCCGCCGTGCGCCTCCAGGTACTGATTCACGCGCGTATTCCATACGGTATCGGCCACCAGATGCGACCAGACACCCAGTGTCAAATCGAGCAACGACTGCGCCACATCTTCGGACGCAAGCGAGAACTCACGAGCGCCGGGACCGACAACCGGCTCAGCATCCCTGTAGCGCTGGGGATAGTGCACGCGATTCAGTCGCTCGCGCTCCTCGATAATCGAGGTCGCCGCGGCTGGCGCACCGGTGGGCGAACTTTTAAGCAACGGTGCCACATAGGTATCCCAGAACTCGTGCTCACGCGGCTTAGGGATAGGCTCGGGCTTGGCAAAGTGCGTAATGCGGTACGGGATGGGATCGGCGATGCCAGGGACCATATAGCCCACGAAAATATCCGGAACCACGCAGCCAAACAAAAAGACATTGCGGTCGCGCACGCTCTTGGCAAGCGCACCGGTGCGCTCCAGCAAACGCTCCGTCTGAGCGATATGAATGTTCCAGCTTGGCATAGCCACCCCCATAAAAACCTGGATAACTATACCATCACGCCAAAGCCACGCGGGCGGCTACGCACGCTCTACGCAGCAACTAGTCCGTCGCACCGCTTTCAGTTCCATACGACGGCGAAGGTGCCTCGACCACGTGATGATATCGATCGATATAGATGGCGCGGGCACCCAGGCGTCGCACCAAATCCTGGTGATGTGTGCTCATCAAGACCGTCTTACCCGCCGCGACGTAGGCCAGCAAGAAGTTGACCACGATGTCGCATGAATCCTCGTCGAGCCCATTGGTAGGCTCGTCGAGGACCAAGATATCCGGGTTCATCGACACCACCGCAGCCAGCGCAACGCGCTTCTTTTGCCCGCCCGAGAGCTGATAGGGAGAGGCGTCGGCAAGGTCGGCAACCTGGAACAGCCCCATGGCATCGCGCACACGGCGCTCGAGCTCGTCTGCCGGCAGTCCCATCTGCGCGGGACCAAAAGCAACTTCCTCGCCCACCGTAGCGCAGAACAGCTGGGCGTCGGCATTCTGGAACACAAAGCCCACGCGCTGATGAAAACGCTGAGCGGCCGCGGAATCCTTTAGAAACGCCGCATCGACCACGTGCCCGTCGAACAGGTATGCCCCTGCGTCCGCGAGCTCAAGGCCGTTAATAAGGCGCATAATCGTCGTCTTACCGCAGCCGTTGGGACCGAGCAGGGCAACGAGTTCACCACGATCGACCTGCAGCGACACGCCATCGACAACCGTATGCCCCGCATAGGAGAACACCACGTCGCGCAGCTCGATGAGCGGCGCGACCTCGGCGCCGCCCGCACCGTTCGTGCCCGCCGCACTATTCATATCGATCGTCAAAACGTCGCCCTTCCCTACTCACATCGACGGCTAGACCGCCCGCGCTACAGCACCGCGCACAACACGGCGAGCAGAACCACAACGACCGCGTAAACCGCATCGCGCCAGCCAAAGCCGCCCCGCGCAGGAGCCGGATACGCACCGGCAAAGCCGCGGCAGAGCATGGCCTCGTCCATCGCGCGGCTGCATTCCATCGCCTTGATAAACGTCATGCCCATGATACCCGCGACCGAGTCGGCGCGCGAAAACCCCTCAGGCGCGCGACCCACACTGCGCAGCATGACAGATTCGGTCAGATCGTGCGCCGTTCGGCCCAGCACCTCGATGTGCTTGAGCGCCATATCAAACGTAAAGATGACCTCGTCGGGCAGATGTAGCGTCTTGAGCGCCGCCGACATGCGGTTCCAGGTGAGCGTCCACGAAACACCCAGCACGAGCGACACGTTAATGAACGTCTTGAGCGCAATTTTGAGCATGGCACCCGTAGCGGAAGCGCCCAACAGCAGAGCAGGCAGCGCCAGAACCACGGCAAACCCCGCGGCAGCCAACGCCGGCACAAAGGTCGCGCGCAGCCCGCGTACAGGGCGCACGGCAACGAGCACCAACGCGATAGCCGCCATCAGCATCAGGTACAGCGGGCTCTGCATCAGACACACGCACAGGACGCAAACGAACATCCCCACCAGGCGCACCGGAGCCGAAACGCAAGAAAGGGCGCGGTCGACCATCGACCCGCCCTCGTGCGCGCCTCCACCCAGGCGAACCCGCTCAAGCAGGCTCGCCAGGTGCAGGACATTCTTTTGCATCACACGATGCCGAGCCCCCACGGGCTCATATCGCTCCTCGGCCGCAAGCCAGCTAGGCAGCTCGGCTATTGCCATGAGCACCGCTTTCCTTAACCGTCAGCGAGATCAGGCGGAATGCGATGGTGAGCACCGCCACGCCAATCACGCCGGACAGGATATACATGGCAGCCTGACCGGCAAAGCCAAGGCCCTGCTCCTCGGAATAGGCCTGCAGATAATCGCCCGTGGGCAGGGCATCGGCAAAGGTCGGAGTATCGAGGCCAACCGAAGTCTGCAGACTGTCGTCACCAGCCTCCTGAACGGCGGTCGCGGCGCCCTCGGCGTCCCACTCGCCCCATGCGTCACCCGTGGCCAGCAGGCCCAGCGGCGTGGCCACGACAAGCACGGCGACCAGGATGAGCGTGGGGACCAGCGAGGTCTTCTTGGCGGCTGCGCCCTCGGCAGTAAGCTGTCCATCGGCGGCTTCGGGGCCGACGATAACGCCCGGCGCCGTCTTCTTGATAAAGCCGTAGATCGCGGCAGTCGCCACGCCCTCGACCACACCGGCAACCAACATATGCGGAATCATCATGGCCGGAATGGCAATGGACAGCGGGAAGGGGCAGTACAGCGGAGCGCCCGAGGCATTCGTGAAGAGCATCGGCTGAATACCAAACTCGATTGCCGCGCACAGGGCCGCCAGGCACAGGCCGACCCAGCCGCTCACGATGGCAGAAACCGAGGTGCCCCAGCTCTTGTCGTGCAGACGGCTGTTGAGCGCACGGAACACAATAGCAGCAACAAACGGCAGGACAAAGGCCATGTTAAAGCAGTTGGCCCCAAAGGACAGGACGCCGCCGTCGCCAAACAGTAGCGCCTGCAGCGCCAGAGCAACCGAAACCGCAATGGCCGCGGCCTCCGGGCCCAGCAACAGCGCAATGAGCGCGCCGCCAACGGCGTGACCCGTGGTACCGCCGGGCAGCGGCACGTTGAACATCATGAGCAAGAAGGAGAATGCGGCGCAGATGCCCAGGAAAGCCATGTGCTCGCGATCGAACGTGGCGCGTACCTTCTTGATGCAGTGAACCCATACGGGCACCATCGCCACCGCCATGACGGCATCGGTCTGCGGGGACAGGTAGTTGTCTGGAATGTGCATGTACGCCTCCCGGTTATCGGCGCACGGAATTGCAACGCCGCTTAAATCACCTTGCCAGTGTTACGTATTGTCAGATTCGTAACACGCCGCGGGCTATCATAGCAAAACGGCGCGCTGCCGACAAAGCAGCACGCCGTTATGTAATGCGCGTGTCATATATGCAGGATCAACGGTGCCTTATACCGAACACCGCGGTCACGCAGAGCCCACAGCAACCGCCATCAGGCCCTACGCTCCCAGCGCAAGACCTAGCCGCGGACCTCGCCGTTTACGCCCTTGCACACCTTGGTGACGATCTTCTGGTGCGCCTTTTCGACCTCTTCGCTGGTGAGCGTGTGGTCGTCGGAGCGATACGTAAGCGCAAAGGCCATGGATTTCTTGCCCTTGCCGATGCGGACCGGATCGCGGTAGACATCGAACAGACGCACGCCCTCGAGCAGCTTGCCGCCGGCACTCGTAATACGACGCTCAAGATCCTCGCAGGTCACAGTGTTGTCGACCACGATAGCAAGGTCGTGCTCAACAGCCGGGTACTGCGAGAACTCGCGGTAGTTCTCCTGATTGCGGGCACCCTTAATCAGCTTGTCCAGATCGAGCTCAAAGGCAACGACGACCTCGTCGATGCCCATCGCCTCGCGCGCCTCGGGGTGAATCTCGCCGACCCAGCCCAGCACAGTGCCGCCGGACAGAACCTCGGCAGCACGACCCGGCTGCAGGAAGGCATAGCCCTCGCCCTCGACGGGACGGAAGCGAACCTTCTCGATGCGCAGCTGGGCAAGCAGCTCCTCGACAATGCCCTTGCCAGAGAAGAAGCGCAGCTTGCGGTACTTCATGTTCCAGGACTGCTCGCTCCACTGGCCCGAGAGCACACCCGCCACGGACTTGGTCTCCTTGGGCAGGCTGGCGTTCTCGCGACCGTGGAACAGGCTGCCGACCTCGTACAGGTGCACGTTGGGCGTACCGTGCGCCTCGTTGTAGGCCACGGACTGCAACAGGCCCGGCAGCAGCGAACGACGCATCTCGGTCTGCTCGGCCACCAGCGGGTTCATGAGCACCACGGGGCAACCGCGGCCCTCGGTGGACATACCGATCTTCTCCAGGTCACCCGGGGCGGCAAAGCCGAAAGTCGTGGTCTCGTTGAGGCCGCAGGCGCGCAGGATCTCGCCGACCTTACGGGTGAGCTTCTGCTCGCGGGTCAGGCCGCCAATGTGGTTCTTGGCAGCCGGAATGGTCGCCGTCACGCGGCCCATGCCCCACAGGCGCAGGACCTCCTCGATCAGGTCAATCTCGCGCGGCAGGTCGGGGCGGAAGCTCGGCGGGGTAACCATAAAGTCTTCGCCGTCGCGCTCGACGGTGCAGCCCAGGCGGGTGAGCGAGCGCTCGATAAAGTCGGACTCGATGTCGGCACCGCAGATGGCGTGCACGCGGGCCAGGCGCAGCTTGATGCTGTCGATGGTCTTGGGCGCGGGGAACACGTCCACATAGCCGGGGGCGACCTCGCCGCCGGCGATCTCCTCAATCAGCGCGCAGGCAATGTTGGCAACATCCACGCAGCCGGTCTCGTCGACCTGGCGCTCAAAGCGAATGGAGGCGTCGGAGATCAGCGAAAGGTCGCGGCTGGTGTGCGAGGTGCGGCCGGCGTTGAAGCAGGCGCTCTCGACCATCACGTCGACGGTGTCGTCCTCAATCTCGGAATCCATGCCACCCATGACACCGGCCAGCGCCACGGGACGCTCGCCGTCGGTGATGAGGCCCATACCGGCGTCGAGCACGCGCTCCTCGCCGTCGAGCGTCGTGAACTTCTCGTCCTGCTGGGCGGCGCGAACCACCACACGACGGTGGCCATCGCGCTCGGCAAAGGTGTCCAGGTCAAAGGCGTGCAGCGGCTGACCGGTGAGCATCATCACATAGTTGGTGATGTCGACGATGTTGTTGTGCGGGCGCACACCCAAGGCGTTAAGGCGCTTGACCATCCAGTCGGGCGACGAGCCGACCTTGACGTTGCGCACGATGCGGGCAACGTAGCGGTCGCACAGGCCCTCGTCGGCAATCTCGACGGAAAGCTCGTCGTCGGTCGCGCGGCCGGTCTCGGCTTTGATGGCGGGCAGCTCAACGTGGAAATCGCGATCGAAGATGGCGCCGGTCTCGCGGGCCATACCGATCATAGACAGGCAGTCGGGGCGGTTGGGCGTGATCTCGCAGTCGAGCACGGTATCACTCGAGCCCACGTACTCGGCAAACGGCATGCCGCAGGGCGTATCCTCGGGCAGGATCATGATGCCGGAGTGGTCGCCACCCAGGCCGAGCTCGCGCGCGGAGCAGTTCATGCCCATGGACACGACGCCGCGAAGCTTGCTCTTCTTGATCTTGACGTCGCCGGGAAGCACGGCGCCAATCATGGCCGTGACGATGTGGTCGCCGGCCTCGAAGTTCTGCGCGCCGCAGACGATCTGCAGCGGAGCGGGGTTGCCGTCGGCGTCGAGGTTCTTGTCACCCACGTCGACCGAGCACACATACATGTGGTCGCTATCGGGGTGCGGGGTCTTGGTGAGCACCTTGGCGGTCACCACGTGGTCGAAGGACTCGCCCACGGTGTCGATCGCCTCGACCTCGGTGCCGGTACGGATATATTCGTCCGAAAGGGTCTTGGGATCCTCCGGAATATCGATCATGGTCTTGAGCCAGTCGTAAGAAACACGCATCTAGCTCTCCTTTCATACTGAAAGCCTGCGAAGAGATGCAGGTGGAAACTTCAACTTTGTGAACATTCCTTACAAAGCGAGGGTTGTCCAAGTGCGGCAGATCGGCCCGAAAGAGGAGCGCCGCGTACTTTGGTACGCAAGCGACGAATGAGCGCCGAGGTGCCGTGCTTGGGCAAGCCGCAGCCTAGAACTGATTCAAGAAGCGCATATCACCCGTCATGAGAGTTCTGAGGTCGGGCAGGTCGTAGCGCAGTGCCGCGACGCGCTCGGCGCCAATACCAAAGGCGAAGCCGGTGTACTTCTCGGGGTCGATGCCACAGTTGATCAGGACGTTGGGGTCGACCATGCCGCAGCCCAGAATCTCGATCCAGCCGCTGTGCTTGCAGAAGTTGCAGCCCTTGCCGCCGCACACGTGGCAGCTCACGTCCACCTCGCAGGAAGGCTCGGTGAAGGGGAAGAAGTGCGGGCGATAGCGCGTCTTGCGATCCTCACCAAACATGCACTTAACAAAGTAGTCGAGCGTGCCCTTAAGATCGCCAAAGGTGATACCCTCGTCGACGACCAGGCCCTCAATCTGGTTGAACTGCGGCAGGTGGCAGGCGTCGGCCGTGTCGGGACGATAGACGGTGCCCGGGCAGATCATGTAGATGGGCGGCTTTTGCGACTCCATGGTGTGGATCTGCACGCCCGAGGTCTGGGTGCGCAGCAGCACGTCGGACTCGCCGTGGGCGTGAGCCTCGGGGTGCGCGACGCTACCGGGGTTGTTGTCGACCACATAGAACGTGTCGCGAGCCGAGCGGCTCGGGTGATCCATGGGCGCGTTGAGCGCGGTGAAGTTGTAGTAGGAGGTATCGACCATGGGGCCGGACTCGACGGTGTAGCCGATGCCGCAGAAGATGTCCTCGGCCTCCTCGATGATCTGCTTGATCAGGTGCTGGTGACCGATCTGCGGACGGATGCCCGGCAGCGTGATGTCGACGGCCTCGTGCTCGAGTGCGTGCTTGAGGGCGGCGGCCTTCATCTCGGTGGTGCGCTCGTCGAGCATGCCCTCGATCAGCTGGCGCATCTCGTTGGCGCGTTTGCCCATCATGGGACGATCCTCGGGGGCGAGCTTGCCCATCATGCGCATCAGGCCGGTGATACGGCCCTTGCGACCGAGCAGCTCAACGCGCGCAGCCTCGAGCTTGGCGGCGTCGTCGGCGCTAGTGACGAGCTCCTTGGCCTCTTCCTCGAGTTTGACCAGATCATCAATCAGACTCATGTCTTCCCTTTCGTCTCTCGCGTTCCCCGCTTGCCGAGGCGGCTGCCGCCGTCTGACGTTGCGAAAACGCGGCCCGGTTCGGTAACAAAAAACCGCCCTCGGGCATGTGCATTGCCCAAGGACGGTTGAATTCCGCGGTACCACCTTGTTTGACCCGGCGGATGTCTGGCCCGCCGCGCCCACTCTTTGCCCCTTGTCGCGAGGCTCACGGCTTCCCTACTGGGGCTTCGCCGCCGCTGGCCGCGTGCCCGTTGAGGTTGCTGCTCGGGAGTGAACGCTTGGCCCTTGCCACCGCAGGAAGGCTTGCAGCCCATGACCTTCCCTCTCTTGCCGGCGACGCGACGGGCAAAACCCTCTCCGTCAACGCATTGGGCTATAGGATAACACATTCTGCGAGCATATCGCCGCGTTCCGTTTTGTTCGCGCTGGGTACAAGGCAGGTAGCTGTGCAAACTGGCCGCGCGCCCACTCGAGGCGCTCGGCCTGCGAGATTAAGGATACGGTATGGGAAAGAAACTCGATAAGAAGGCCCAGGCCGCCGTGGCAAAGGCTGCCAAGGGCGTCAAGGCCGCTAAAGTCGACAAGGCCGTCAAAAAGTTCCGCAAACTCGAGGGCAAGCTGTGGACTCGCGAGTACCTGCTCAAGATTGCCGAGTTCGATGGAGCGACGATTGCTCCTGCCAACGGTGCTGCCGCCCGTGCCGACGCCATGGGCACGCTTGCCGGCGAGCATCACAAGCTACTGACCAGCGAGAAGTCCGTTGAGCTCGTACGCTCGTTAGCGCGCGAGACGGTTGCAGGCGGACACGTAGACGACCCGCAGCTGCTCGACGAGATCCGCGTGCTCGGCCGCGACCAGCGCGAGGCAAGCGTTATTCCTACCGAGGAGGCCGAGGCCTGGACCAGGCTCACCTGCGAGGCCGACGCCGTGTGGCACAAGGCCAAGACGGCCAACGACTGGGCGAGTTTTGAGCCCTATGTGGATAGAATCATCGCCCAACTTAAGCATCAGGCCGAACTCATGGACCCCAAGCGCGACCCATACGACGTTTGGCTCGACCAGTACGAGCGCGGCCTTTCCGCCAAGAGCTTCGACGCGTTTTGCGAGGAGGTCAAGGCCACGGTCGTGCCGCTCGTGCACGCCATCGGCGAGCGCGGCCAGCAGCCCGCTGCCGACTTTTTGCACGCCCGCGTGCCCGAGGCCGCCCAGCGCGCCATGAGCTTCGACCTTATGAAGCTCGTCGGCCTGAACCTGAACGACACCACGCTTGCCTTTACCGAGCACCCGTTTAGCGAGGGCTTTGCCGTGGGTGACGCGCGCATCGCGACACACATCTACGAGGACGATTGCATCTCCAACGTCTACAGCATCATCCACGAGGCGGGACACGCCATGTACGAGCTGGGCGTCAATCCCGCCTATGCGCGCACCTGTCTTGAGGGCGGCACCTCCATGGGCATCCACGAGAGCCAGAGCCGCTTTTTCGAGAACACCGTGGGTCGCAGCCGCGCCTTTATGGGACCGCTGCTCGAGGTGCTGCGCCGCCACGCACCCGAGGTCTACGGCGACGTCGACGAGGACACGCTCTACCACGCCGTGAACATCGCGCAGCCTTCGCTGATCCGCACCGAGGCCGACGAGCTCACCTATCCGCTGCACGTTATGGTGCGCTACGAGATCGAGCGTATGCTGTTTGCCGGCGAGGCCACGGCCAAGGACATCCCCGCGCTTTGGAACCGCTTCATGGATGAGTACCTGGGCATTCCCGTTCCCGACGACACGCACGGCTGCCTACAGGATACGCACTGGAGCGGCGGCTCGTTTGGCTACTTCCCCACCTATGCGCTGGGCAGCGCCTACGACGCCATGTTTGTGCCGGCCATGTGCCGCGACGGTGTCGACCTCAACGGCGCCTGTGCGAGCGGCGACCTGACACCCGTCCGCGCCTGGCTGGGCGAGCACATTTGGCAGTGGGGCCGCGCCAAGGACGCGCCGGAGCTCATCAAGGGCGCGTGCGGCATGGCGTTCGATGCCCGCTACTACTGCAGCTACCTGCAGGACAAGTTCACCACGCTCTACGAGCTGTAAGGCATAACCGACACGCCAACGCAAAGGGGACGCCGCGGAACCAATCCGCAGCGTCCCCTTTTTTCACCCAATAACTAGGTACCCAATGACTAGTTCGTTGACGCTAATGTCTTGGCAACGTCAGCGAAAACGGCCCCAAGCGAGCAAGGTGACGTGAAATGAAAGGGCGCTGACCTTCTGGTCGCGCCCTTGAAATTGAACGTCAGATTGCCGCTTGGGGCCGTTTGCAGCGTCGAGCAGCTACGCGGTTTGGTAAAACCGCGTAGCTATAAAGCCTCGAGCGCGTTGGCGATGCGCTTCATGGCGGCATCGGCGGATGCTTGGTCGGGCGCCTCGGCCAGCACGCGGATAACCGACTCGGTTCCGCTCTTGCGCACGAGCACGCGGCCCTCGCCTGCCAGCGCAGCCTCGGCCTCGGCGATGGCGTTCTGCACGCCCATGTTCTCGAGCGCGGCGTCCTTGTCCGCCACGCGCACGGCCACCTGCGCCTGCGGCAGCAACTTGCACGGAGCCGTGAGCTGCGAGAGCGTCTCGCGCTCGGCACGAATCACTTCCATCACGCGCAGCGAAGTCATAATGCCGTCGCCCGTGCGCTCGATATCGCCAAAGATCGTATGGCCCGTCTGCTCGCCGCCCAGGCTGTAGCCGCCCTCGCGCATCTTGGCATACACGTGACGGTCGCCCACGCCGCTGGTCACGGCGCTCAGGCCGGCAAGCTCCAGCGACTTGACAAGGCCAAAGTTACTGGCAATCGTCGGCACCACGGTACCGCCCGAGAGGCGCCCGTGCTTGTTCAGATACACGCCGCACACGTACAGGATCTGGTCGCCGTCGACCACGCGCCCGCGCTCGTCCACGGCCAGGCAGCGGTCGGCATCGCCGTCGTAGGCAAAGCCCACGTCCAGGCCCTGTTCCACCACATGGCGCTGCAGACGCTCCATATGCGTGGAGCCGCAGTCGACGTTGATGTTAAAGCCATCGGGCGCGGCATTGATCACGCGCACGTCGGCACCGAGCGCGTCAAACACCGGCTTGGCCACCGAGGAAGCCGAGCCGTTGGCGCAGTCGATACCGATTTTGACGCCCTGCAGCGAAAAGTTCGCACTTGCAATGAGCGAAGCAATGTAGCGGTTGCGGCCCTGCATGTAGTCCACCGTGGCACCGATGTGGTTGCCCGTGGCCAACGGAACTTCGCTCTTGCCATCGATGTAATCCTCGATGAGCTCCAGTACGTCCTCGTCCATCTTAAAACCGTCGCTATTGACGAGCTTAATGCCGTTATCGCAAAACGGGTTGTGGCTCGCGCTGATCATGATGCCGCAATCGAAGCAGCCCTCCACGGTCTGATGCGCCACGCCCGGCGTCGGGATCACGTGCAGCATATAGGCGTCCGCACCGCTCGCGACCAGACCGCTCACCAGCGCCGCCTCGAACATATAACTCGAGCGACGTGTGTCCTTGCCCACGATGACGCGCGCCTTAGCACTGCGGTTGGCGCCGTAATACCAGCCCACAAAACGGCCAATCTTATAAGCGTGCTCTACCGTCAGCCCAACGTTGGCCTCACCGCGAAAGCCGTCGGTGCCAAAGTACTTCATATCTTACTTATCCTATTCGAACGTTTGAGCGGTTGGCGTGGTACGAACCTTAAGCTCTTTGTGCCCAGAGTCCTTCGAAGTCGTGACCGTGTACTCGACCTTTATGTCTTGTCCAAGAAGCATGTGGACACCGCCCCATGCAACCTTCAAGCCATCGTGCGTCGCTTCGTTCATCTCGATAGAACCGGAGCCCGAAGTCTTAATGTCCGAAATGCTGCCTCCCGCAGGAGCATAGAGATAAAGCCTCAGCACCTCATCATCAATATCCTGGCTAATGCCGTTATGGCCCTGGAAATAACCAGGCATCTCGGCCTTCTCCTGGGGGGTCATCGTGTTCTTGAGCGAGGTGGTCACTCGATACGTCGTCGAGCCATCGGCATTTTCAACCGAAGAATCGATGGTGACTCGCTTATCGAGGAACCAATCCATCTTTGAATAGCTGTAGTTGTTCACATAGACGCCCAAGATCGGAGCCTCCGACGTATCGGTTTGGAGGGCGCCCGATATTCCAAGAGCCTTCGCGGCCTTTTCCTCGTCATCGTTTCTCGAATACATGAGGATGCGACCCTCGGAAGCGCCCTTTTCGATGGCGGCAGCAATCTTAGTAATATCGCTGGAGCCCAGTTCGTCCACGATCTTGTTAAAAGCTGATCCGGCAACCGCCGCAAAAATGGCGTCCTGTTCCTCTACCGGGTAATTCCAATAAATATCGTGCAGCAGCACCTTCGCAGCGTTGCTTCCATCAACGACGGTGCCGTCAGGAAGCTGTGTGCCGCCTACAACGCCGAGCATATACTGCAAAAATACCGGATCGACTGCAAATACGCCGTCGATGTCATCTCCGACAATGGCCTTCTGCATATCGCTGGCAAGCTGAGCCGCACGCGGATAATCAGGCGTCATCGTAACGTCGCCCATCGTGTATCCGAGCGTGTTGAATCCGGTCAGGCCCCATCCGGTCGTGAATAAGTTTGCCTCTTCATCGGTGATGGGAAGCGGGCTCAAAGGCTCTTTCATCATGTCGACTTTGACAAAATCGCCCAGTTCGAGCTTACCGTCAGTCACCGACATCACGCCGCGAGAACCGGGGAAACCGCCGCAGGCGCGGATCTCGACATTGCTCATCGCGAGCACAAGATAATGACGCGTCTGGCCGTTGGCGCCGAGCATCTGGGGAAGGACGGGGGCGACCTTTTCCGCCGCGTCAACCGCACCGTTGAGGGTGGCAAAGCCGTCCTTGGCCTTATCGACCAGCTCGGTCACCTGGGAAATATGAGTATCGCCAATGCCCTGGATCTTCTCGTTGGCGCTCTTGAACACCTTCGAGCTGCTGGAAAGCGAATCGGCGACCGCCTGCAGCGCGGACACGTTAATCATGCCGTCCTGGAACAGCTTGCCGGGCGTGGCCTGCGAAAGGTTGTCGGCCATGGGAACCAGCGCATTGCTCGAGACATCGGACAGGGCGTCAATCATGGTGCGGGCCGCATTGATATCGCCGCCATACACCGGGATAAACGAAGCCGCCGTCCACAGCGGGCTCGAGGTCTCCGCCTTCATGCTGTTGCAGAGCTCATCGATCTTCTTCGCGTCGTCAGGCAGCGTCGAAAAATCGCCCGACGTGACCTTGTCCTTAAGGCCACCGACGATCTCGACAGCCTCCTTCGCTTCGCTCTTTACGGTCTTTGCCGAGTTAAGCAGCATAAAGCCGCTTGCGCCAAGCGCAACGAGAAGCACCGCGACTACAGCGGCAATAATGGCGCCGGTGTGACGCTTTTTGCGCTCGCCCTTGCGATGGCGATGACGGACCAGACCGTCAGAGGTCGAACTCGACGAAGCATCGCTACCGTAGTTCAAGCCAAAATCGTAATAATCTTCCTTGGAACCGGAGCCCTTAAACTCGGCACCGTTATCTTCCAAACGGGCGAACGTGCCGGTCTCAGAGGCACCCGTATAGATCGTACCAAGGTTGCCCGTAAGCCCCGCGCCACCGGCAGAGGGAGTATTGTTGGCGGCATTGCCGGCATTAATGTTGCCGGCGGCATTCGCGGCGTTGGCAGTGCCTGCGTTGTTCGCAGGTGTCGAAGGAGCCTCACTCGGCTGCGACGTGGGGGTCGCACCGCCCGCAAAGACATTCCCTCTTGCTCGACCGGTCTTTTTGGCCTTCTGAGACTGCTCATACAGAGCGGTAAACATCGCCGTCTCGCCCGGGGACGTGCGCTTACCGGCACTGTTCTGACCAGCTCCGCTCGGCATGCCAGCTTTTCCAGTCCCGTTCGAACGCGGCGGAACCGCAGGACGGCCGCTGTCGCTGCCCTTAAAGTGATTACCAGCCATAAAGAAATCCTCGCAATTGAGTCGCAATGAAAAAGTCCATAACGTTACTAGTTTATGGCATATTGGGCATCGACAGCTAAACTCCAGACACGGACATCAATTGGCGAAAATGTGGCACAACACCTTATCCGTCTTGGCGGCGGCGCCGGCTACACCGTAAGGAACATCATCACGATGATCATGGCAAAGCCGATAAGGTCGGTCGGCAAAAATACCGTGCCTAGCATAACGGCGCTGGTGATGGTCGCCGAGACCGGCTCTACGGTTCCAATGAGGCTCGCACGAACCGAACCGATATCCTTAACGCCCTGCATATACAGCATGTAGGCAAAAAACGAACCGATGACCACGAACACCGCGAGCGCCTCGATACCGGCAGCGTCGAGCGCAGGCATATGCGTCCAAGGCTGTACGAAGATGCACGAGACCACACCCGCCGTGAGCATAGCCGAGCCCGTGACGATGGGACTGCCGTATTCGGGCAGAATCTTGGCGGGAATCACCGCCATGCACGTAGCGCTGACCGCGCACATGAGACCTGCTGCCAGGCCAAGCGGCGAGATGCTCAAACTGGTGGGGTCCCCGCCGGTAGCGATTAAAAAGGTGCCGCCGAGGGCCAAACCGATGCCGACCGCCTCGCGCACGCGCGGCATGCGGCGATCGACCACGCAGGTGTAGCCCATGATGATGACCAGCTGCAGGCATTGAAGCACCGTCGCCGTTCCGGCGTTGGTCAGGCGCACGGCCGAAAGGTAGCAAAACTGGTTAAAGAGCAGGCCAAAGGCGGTAAAGAACAGCAGCTGTTTGCGATCGGCGGGCGTGGTCCAGAGCTTGACGAGGCGTTCGCGGTCGCGCGTGACAACCACAGCCATAAAGAGCAGGCCAGCGAGAATCTGGCGAACGCTCATAAGCCACAGGGTATCAACGTGATAGGTATCGAACAGAAAGCTCGCGCTGGTGCCCGAAAAGCCCCAAAACGAACCGCCCACCAGAGTGGCAAGAACGCCCGTGATCATCTTACGCGTCGAAGCACTGTTCAGGCGGTCACGCCAGGCGCGGCGGGTGTTGCGGCTCAGCTCGTCGGTTCCCTCCGGCACGACAAAATCGGACGCCGCCGTCATCGGCACCGAAGCCCCTGCGCCTTCGACCTGCTCGACACACTCTTTGCTCATTCCGCTCCCCCGAAACAGTCTAGAAGCAATTCGGCTTACCTTACCACGGCGAAGGCACCGGCAGGAGGCTTGTCCGCCTATCGGTAGGACAATTCCGCAGGCGTCTTTCCATAGCTCGATACCGCAATGGCCTTGCATTATGCGACAGCCAAATCGCGGCAGCAGGCTCTTTTGAAATGGATATGACAAAGCCTCCGAATTCCACAATGTAAGCGATTTTTAAAAATGTTCTTGCCACCGAGTTCAGGCTCCGTTATATTATCCCTTGCGCGCTTGCGCACCCTTGATCGGGCGTTTAGCTCAGGGGGAGAGCGCTTCCCTGACACGGAAGAGGTCAGAAGTTCAAATCTTCTAACGCCCACCAAATGTTCGCAGCTCAGAGGCTATGTCTCTGGGCTGTTTTGTTTTATGTCGCCAAATCCGCTGGCAGCTCCAACCGTCCAACCAGCCAAAAGCCGACCATCTACTTGCCGATCTATCCATCGGCATAACCAATCAGTCCGCACCGCAACTTCTCGGCAAAACGCCGCGATGTCTGCGCCCTGCGGTATCCTTGAGCCACTTGCACCTGCAGCACCAAGGAGCCGCTATGCGCACCGAGCTCGATGTCCCCTTTTCGCAAAAAGAAGAAGCCAAGGCGCTGGGCGCCAAATGGGACCGGACCAAAAAGATCTGGTATGTGCCCAACGGCGTTAATCCCGAGCCCTTTGCCGAGTGGCTGCCCGGCGTAGACCGATCCGACCCCTCCGCACCGTATATATATCTGGTGCTGGGCAAGCGCGAGTGCTGGAAGTGCCACAAAGAGACCTCGGTCGCGGCCTTCGGTATTCCCTATCGAGCCGACGACGGCAAGGACACCGCCGCCACGCACGCACCTAACGAAGCCGGACACATTGCCGTCGACACAGCCAATGCCAACGCACTCGCCATCGTTCCCGCGCTTGGCTGCGTGCCGGGCGAGCTCCGCGACTATCTCCATAAGCGCTGCGGCTACAAGCCCGTAGGCGCGCGAACCTCCAAAGCCCCGTCGCTCGGCAACACGTGCACCAGCTGCGATGCGCTGCAGGGCAGCCGCTATCTGTTCGAGGAACCCTCGTCCCCGTTTGCCCTCACTGCCATCAACAAGCTGCCGGCACTGGAGTTTGTGCGCGTCGAAGTTGCCGGCGTCTTTGGCGTCCCGGCCACGCGCACCGACTTTGACCAGGCGCTCTTTACCTGGGCACGCGACCACCATACCGAGTTTCACAAGCAACTCGGCGAGGGGGTTTATTTGTAGAGACGGAGAGGCCTTCACAGCCAGCTCCTCCGCATCACCTATCCCTCGTCGCCGGCGTCGCACACGATAACGAGGCCACAAACAGGGCATTTCTCCGGATATACCGACATATGAACGCCCGTACGTTTCCTCACTTCGTCGCTGAACCTGTCACGTGCATCGATGAACCGAATGTCGAGACACGGTATTTGCGAGCCGCAGCAAGGACAGGCTACAGCAAACGACCCGCAATCAACTTCTACGCCCGGAAACATATTGTTGTCGATAAGGGCACGCGGCAGTTTTCCGTACTTCCCCATCACGACATCGCCTCGCCAGCTCATACACGCTCCCCTCTCGCTATACAAAACAGGAAGAGCATGCACCGGCGGGCATGCGCGAGATTGCATCGCCACGCGATCCGATCAAACAACACGATCGTTAAAGAAGTCAAATCCTAATACGCTAATACGGCAGAAGCCCCGCCTTTTCACGCTTCTTTTCCGAGCGATCGAACTCGATGCGATGGGCCTCAAGAAACACCGTGCTGGGTCGCCACTGATGCTCATTCGGCTGCCTTAGCGTCGCACCCGCAAAGGCAGCGTAGTCAGTCTTATCGAGCAGGTATGATCCACACAGTCGATATTCACCGCAAACAGGCTCAAACGAAATCAGATGAGCATCGAACAGAGAATGTAAGTCGCGCCGAAGCAGAATGCCATTGCTGGCAACCTGTGATTTAGGGCCCGAGTAATTCTCGATATGTGCAGCCTCCAGAGCTTCGCTGACGCCGCAGTCCGACACCGCACAGCGGCCGTCATAGGCGGCAACGAGCTGCTTGCGGAACCATTGTTGCCCCAATCGCTCGCGCCTTAATGCATAGCGGACCTTTTCGTCGACGATCGCATTCTTTCCGACAAACTCGATATCAGCAGGCATGTGCTTCAAATAGCTCATGTCGGGCGCAAAACGGGGGTCTGGACCACCCTTATGAACAGGTCCGTGCAACACAAACCAACCGTTTTCGGGCTCGAAGCGCTCAACAAACGCGAGGCCGAGCACCTTATAGCCCACCTCGGTTGCAAATATGACTCCGACTGGAACGCCGCAATCCATGCAGTTGAGCATTTTCCGGTTATAGTCTTGGTCTCGAGAACCAACGGTGCCCGGCGCCTGAACCGAGTATTTAATGACCCACGTACCATCGTCTAAATATAGTGGGGGGGACATCGGCATAAAGGCCTTTTTTGGAGTTATGAACCGAGAGCGCAAAGGTCCTATTGGGATCTTGCTTCACCCAATCTTCGCCCGGCCAGAAAATCCCCGAATTCCGCGTTACAGGGAAGAGCTCCGAGCCAATTCTCAAACGATACTAATGCTGGAGGCTGTCTTTCTTGGTGCGGTGCGGAAGGTTGGCCCAAACGCCGCCGCGCTGCTCCTCGCTCAGAAACCACTCCCACGCCTCAACGTACTCGGAAGGAACAAGGCTACAGGCGCGGTCATAGCTTGGTCCGTCCATCAACGGAACAGCAAGGTCAATGTCGTTCATCGCCAGCACCTACAACCATACGAACGCGAGTCATGCCCCTCAATAATATGGCCGAGAGTCAATTATTACGAGATCTCATTCCGCGATCGACATATCGTTGATGCTCTCGGCTTGCCGCTGGCGCGCTCGTACCCCGCTACCCCACTCCCCTGTATACTGATGTAGCACGTGTTTCATCCGGGCTTGTTGGGCCCAATCGTTCATGGGAGGGTCTTGTGGCTGCTTCGAATCCGCCTAAGGGGAGCGTTTCCTCCTCATCCATCAAACCGGTTACGCGCAAGGCCGTGCGGTGCCAGCGCGAGGTTGCCTGGCTTGTCACGCAGGCCTCGGGCAGGCTCGTGGCGACCACGGAAGACGTCAATGCGCCCACGCCGAGCTTTGTGTTAGCAGCGGCGCTCGAACACGTGTGCCAGTTAGAACTTGCCGCGCAGGAAGCCGGCAACGCCCTCGACTACCAGGGCACCATGGCACCCGACCTGTCCACGTTTTGCCGCATGGCCAAGCTGCCTACCGCACCCAACGCGCTTTCGGACGCAGGCTACATGTTTACGCTTTCGGGCGCGGACCTTATCCGCGACATCTATGCATACTGCAGCGAGCTTACCGAACGCCACGTCTTTGACGCTGCCGAGATCAAGCCGGGATACGCCATCAAACTGGTTCTTAGGCTGTTCTTGATGGACGGGCTCGGAACCATGCCAGCGTAAGCCGAGTCTTTAGCATCGCCGTCGACTGGGCAACAACCGCCTTACCTTAGCGGGCGTCAATCGAGAGTCGATTATTGGGTCACCTCGTCCGCTAGCGCATCTGCTCCGCGCGCTCCGTTAGCCGGTATCTGCGGTTGCGGCTCGTCGCTGGCGCTGTGGGCTCAAGCTCGCCTTGAGCAATGAGCGCATTGACGCGCGACCTAACCTGGGAAATGGTGAGCCCCGTGCGCTCTGCCAGTTCGCGCGTCCCCAGTTCGCCATAACGCTTGAGCGCCGTCGCGATTAAGTCCCCGCCGTGATCGACCGGCTCGATCTTTGAACGGTAAAGTATGACCTTGAACCGATCGAATCCCGGGCAGAACAGGGGCTCGGCCAAACCATGCGCGCGCATGGCATCGATCATCATCGGGATGCCCGAGCCATTGCCCTCAGCCGGCGAACCTGCGCCATCCGGCAGCGGGACAATCGACATGAGTTTCACGAGCGTCGCGTTACGGCATCGGGAGCTGCCGTCAAACAAGTTCTCGCGAGTCTTTCCCCCGTAAAGGCCGCCAGGATTTGTCACCTCGACACGATCATCAAAGACGTCGACGGCAATCGATTGTCCACAGAACCGATCCCCGTATTCTCGATGGATTACGGCGTTGGCGATTGCCTCGCGCAGAACCTCCTCGGGAATCTCAAGCGAGTCGACACGCGAGACGCCTTGGACGGTCGAGGTTCGCCGCAAATTCTTGGCGACGGCTGCGACGGCATCCGAGATCATCTCGCCCAACGTTCCCTCACAGATTGTGCGGTCCATGAACCTCAGCGACCCCGCCATGCCCTTCTGAGTTCCCGCATGGACAGCCACGTCAATGAAGAGCTTGGGATAGAACTGCTGAGGGTAGGTGCCCACAACTAGGAGTCCAGCCTTGGTGACATTGCCCTGGGAATCAAGGATATTTAGGCGCTCCAGCTTCGTTTGTTTGTCCGGCGCGCCGCGCATTGCCCGGGGCGTCAACGAGAAAGCCCGATCTATCGTACGGTCGACCAGCGTCTCGTCGAGATTGTCCGCGCCCGCACCCGCCACCGCGTCGCGATCGCTCGGAGTCGCTCGACCGTATGACGCCAATGCGAGCACCTCGGTCGATGAAAGCGGCACATCTTTGTCATCGATGCGCTTGTAGCTGCCGCCCTGGGCGCCCCGCTCTATGACATAACAAGGCTTGCTCGACGGGTCGAGCTCCTCAATCGTGATGACCAGAACCACGGTGCCCTGGAGCTCCACGCGCTCAATGGTGTATTTGGGCGGATTGGCCAGCTTTCCGCGACCGCCGGCATCGCCCATGCCCGCCACGAATTGGTTGAGCACTTTCTCGGTCTCGAAGTTCTCAACCGGGACAAAACCTGCGCGCTCACTCACTCCGAGCACGATGGTTCCGCCGGCAGTGTTCGCGAATGCGCTCACCGTTTCCCACACGTCGCGGGAAAGCGTCGTGGCGCTCTCCTTCGCTTCGACGTTAAGATCATCCGAGCCCATACGCCTTAAAGACTCAAGCAGACCGGTCAGCTCGTTTTCGTTCATCTGCACGTCCTTTCGCTCGGTCCTGCGGAGAATGCCGCGGATAGATTTCCCTCGTCTCTCAGTTATCTCTCGTAATTATCTCTCATTTATCTCTCTATCTCTCGGCTTAGAGATAAGAGATAGATAGAGATGGAATGTCTACCATTTGCTTCATCTATACATATTTTTGCTGGTAGAACAATCGGTATTGAGACAATACCATGATTGCCTGTCTCTTTGCTGCTCAGTTATCTCTCATATTTTTCTCTCATCTTCCTGTCATCTCTCATATTAGAGACGAATGAGAGACGAGAGATACGCAAGTGATGGACGAGCGAGGATTTTCGGACGGTCGGATATCGAGAGTGGATATTTGGACGGTTTTTGGGGCTTTTGCGGCAAATTCCGTCCAAATATCCACTCTCGTTCGATAGGTATCCGGAAATCCTCGCTCGTCCGTCCGAATATCCACTCTCGTTTGGCGAGTGTCCAATTTTCCACGCTCGTGCGGCGGGCACGCGGGACCTATGCCCAATCCGGCTGCATCGTCTCCAGTTCGCCGCAGGGTCGCGGCCCCATATGGGTATACTCTCGAGGATTCGACTCGATTCGCCCCCGCTGGGGCGTCAAAGGAGACTGCATATGCCCACCACCTCAACCGACCCGCGCGCCGCGGCCGCTACACTGCTGGTGCCCGGCACTACCTGCCACGGCTTTGCCGTCGGGCGCCGCGAGACCGTGCCCGAGCTCGACTCGGACGCTTACGTGCTGCGACACACTGCCTCGGGCGCTCGCCTGCTGTACCTGGCATGCGACGACGAAAACAAGGCCTTTGCCATTGGCTTTAAGACGCCGCCGGCCGATTCCACCGGCGTGTTCCATATTCTTGAGCACTCGGTGCTGTGCGGATCGGCTAAGTTCCCCGTCAAGGAGCCGTTTGTCGATCTGATCAAGAGCTCCATGCAGACGTTTCTCAACGCCATGACCTACCCCGACAAGACCATCTACCCCGTTGCCACCACCAACGAGCAGGATCTGTACAACCTGATGGACGTGTACCTGGACGCGGTGTTCAACCCGGCCATCTATACCAAGCCCACCATTTTTGAGCAGGAGGGCTGGCACTACGAGCTGGACCTGCCGGAGAGCGTCGAGGGCGAGGGCGACGGCGGCTCCGCGAGCCTGCGCGAGGGCACGCTGCGCTATAACGGCGTGGTGTTCAACGAGATGAAGGGTGCGCTGTCCGACCCCATGAGTGTGCTGGACGACGCCGTCAACGCCGCGCTCTACCCCGACACCGCCTATGCACACGAGAGCGGTGGCGACCCGCGCGCGATTCCCGCGCTCACCTACGAGCAGTTCCTGGACACGCACGCGCGCCACTACAATCCTTCCAACTCTTATATAACGCTCTACGGCGACCTGGACGTGGACCGCGCCCTGGCCTTTTTGGACGAGCGCTATCTGTCGCAGCCGAGTGCCGCGAGCCGCCGCATGGACGCTGCCGTCGCCGCCGGCGAGGACCCGTCCACGATGGCGCCCAATCCGCTGGGCGTGCAGGCGCCCGTGACCTGCGAGTACAAGCGCGTCGAGATGGCCACCACACCCGAGAACGCCCTGGTGGGCCTGGGCCTGGTGCTGGGCAACGCGCTCGACCGCAAACGCACGATCGCGGCAGATATCCTGTTTGAAGCACTGCTGGGCTCCAACGAAGCGCCGGTTAAGAAGGCCATTCTGTCCGCCGGCCTGGGCGGCAACGTGGTGAGCTACACGGCGGCCGAGAGCCTGCAGCCCTACGAGCTCATCATGCTGCAAAACGCGCAGCCCGGCGTGGCGCGCGAGCTGCGCCGCGTGTTCCAGGACGCCTGCCGCGACTTATGCGAACATGGCGTTCCGCGCGAGCGCCTGGAAGCCATCATCAGCAGCAACGAATACGACCTGCGCCAGCGCGACTACGGTATCGCCGACGGCGTGGCCATTGCGTGTGACGCGCTGAGCACGTGGCTCTACGATGACGACGCCGCGACGCTGACGCTCAAGTACGGCCCGGTGTACGAGGAGCTGCGTAGCGAGCTGGACGGCAGCTATTTTGAGGATCTGCTGCGCGAGCTGGTGCTGCAGAACGATCACATGGCACTGGTCGAGCTGGTGCCGGCGGACGCCGCCGAGGGTTCGGAGGGTGCCGAAGCCGCCGAGCTGGCAGCCAAGCGCGATGCCATGACCGATGCCGAGCTGGCCGACGTGGTCGAGCGCACGGCCGCGCTGCGTGCCGCGCAGGAGGCAGAAGACACACCCGAGGCCAAGGCCACGCTGCCGCGCCTGCGCGTGTCCGACATTGGCGAGGCGCGCCCCGAGCCGCCGCTGGTCGTAGACACGACCACGCCCATCCCCTGCCTGCGCCACGACATCCCCACCAACCGTCTGGCCTACGCCATGCAGTATTTCGACCTGAGCTGCGTCGCGTTTGAGGACCTGCCCTATGTGACACTGCTCTGCCGCCTGCTTAAGCAGCTGCCCACGCGCGAGCACTCGGCCGAGGAACTCGACAACTTGCTCGCTGGCAAGCTCGGCTTTTTGAGCTTTACGACCGAAGTCATGACGCAGCCCGACGTGGACGGCGTGCGCCCCTACCTGCTGGTGAGCGCCGGCGCCCTGTCCGAGAAGATCGATGCACTGGCGAGTCTGCCGCGCGAGGTATGGTCGAGCACGCTTTTGGCAGACGCCGACGCCGACCGCATGCGCGACGTGCTCACGCAGATTCGCATTGGGCTTGAGCAGGGCTTTATCAACAACGGCCACTCGGCGGCGCTCGGTCGCGCGATGAGCTACAGCTCGCCTTCGGCCGTGGTGCGCGAGCAGCTTTCGGGCGTTGATTTCTATCTGTTCCTGCGCGATCTGCTCGACCACTTTGACGAGCGCCTGGACGGCCTGCGCGCCAAGCTTACCGAGCTGGCAGGCCGCATCTTTGTGGCCGACGGCTGCATGGCGAGCTTTACCGGCAGCGACGAGGACTTTGACGCGTACTGGGACTGTCTCTTATACACATCTCCGAGCCCACGAGACGGACTCCTCTCTCGTCTGCCG
>CABRIB010000021.1 GCA_902470915.1 uncultured Collinsella sp.
GATAGGAGTCCGTCTCGTGGGCTCGGAGATGTGTATAAGAGACAGTCTTCGGCCTGGACAGCCTGATTCTGATCCTCGGGCACGATGGCGCCAATCAGCGTCTCGTCGGCAGACGCACCCTCAAAGCCCTCAATCTGCTCGTCAAAAGCCTCGCCCTGTTCGGGCTCGGTTTGAGCGTCGGGAGCAATCGGCTGACCGAACTCGTCCTCGGCGTAGGTAGGCTCTTCGTACTCGATGGTGTTACCGTAGTCGTTTTGCTGCTGGGCCGCGGCATACTCCGCCGCTGCACGCGCCATTTCCTCGGCACGACGCTTTTGCTCCCCAAAATAGGTATCGAACGGAACATCGTCGGGAAACTCGTTTTCACCCTGGAAGGGAGCAACGTTGTCCATAACGCCGAGCATAGCGGCGACAGAAGACTTGTTGCACACCGCGCCGGACGTATAGGGAAGAATATGGCGGTTAGAGATGATGTTTGCCGCGTTGGCAAGTGCAACGAGGGAAGCGAGGATCGCGACAATCCACAGCAGAACCTTGAGCGCGCCGGGGAGCGGCAGGATACGCAGGATGGCAACGGCAGCGGGGGCAACCGTGGTAACGGGCAACAGCTTGGCGATGAGCGCACGATACGAAGCATAGGGCTCGCGGGCGAGCAGCTCAGCACGGGGAGAGTCGTAGTGTGCGACAACGACCACCGGGCGGTTACGCGGGGACGCGAGCGGGCCCGAGGCCTTGTGGTAGGCGATGACATTTTGGCTCACGCCCGTCTTGCCCAGGCGCGAAACCACGGGGTGGCCCGTGCGCTCGAGCACGTAAAGAACGGCGCCGACGATTGCCAGCAAGGTGCCGACCAAGCCGATACCACCGCCGATGCCCATCAACAGGGCGCCGGCAAACGCAAGAATACCGGTAACGGCAAATGCCAACCTACTGGGCGCCGGGGCATTGAACTCCTGAACCTCGGGATCAAAGCCGTGGTTGCGGAAGATCTGAGCGATATCCTCGGCAGCCAAGCGCTCTTCTTCGCTGCATGCCGGCGTAATGCCGGTGTTCTGCAGCAGGTGGTTAATATAGTTCTGGGTGTTCGCCATGTGCGCTCCACATCCATAATCCGACAAATAGGCCCAATGCATGCACATTAGAACCGTATATAGTCGAAAGTATACCCCGAGCGAGCGCAAACGACCGAATTCGGGCCATCTTAACGCCCCGAGCGGACAAGGATATAGCCTAATCTCCATATCGGACTAAAATCATGGCAGCAAACTACCTTCTTATGCGAGGACTCTATGACGGCAAGCGACGCGACCGCGACAATTAAAAAGGGAAGTTCGGAGCCCAGTTTCGATAAAACGGCTCAGCGCATCCTCAACCTTTTCTTTGTGCTCAACAGCTCCCCCGAACCGCTGACGACCGAGCAGATTGTCTTGGATTCTGACCTAGGATATGGCTCGGGCAACATCGACTCGGATAAGCGCAAGTTTCGGCGCGATCGTGACAAACTGCTCGAGCGTGGCATCTTAATCAAGGAGGTTCGCCCCGCCGGTGCGCAGGAGACCGAGGAAAGCTCGTGGACAATCGACCGCGAGCACACGTTTGCTGCAGGCGGCCTCATCACCGCAGACGACGCCGACATCCTACTCAACGCCATCGACCAGACGCTAGCGGCCGGCTCTTCCACCTTTGCCGCGCCGCTTGCCGATATTCGCTCCAAGATTGCCTACCTCACCGGCATGTCGGCGGTGGACGAAGTACCGATCCGCCGCTCTCCCACCGTCGATGCGGTATGGAGCGCCTTTGCCGAGCGATGCGCGCTGCGATTTTTATATCAGAACGGACGCGGCGAGCAGAAAGAACGTACCGTCTGTGTCTACGGCATGTTCGAACGCGAGGGCGTGGCGTACTTCTGCGGCCTCGACAATGTCACCGACGACATCAGGACATTCCGCTGCGACCGTATCGTTCGCGCTTGGCGTCCTTCGAAGGCCTACGCCATCCCTGCGGACTTCAATCTCAACGACTATCTGTTCTTTGAATTCGATTTCGCCGACCGACCGCCCGTTGCAGCCACGTTCTCGTTCGCCCCTCAGACGCAGATCGATATGATCAACGGCCTCACGCGCGGGCGAGGTGAGCTCGCACACACCGATGCGGGATGGATCTGGACCGTTGACGTGCGCGACCTTGAAGCCGCCGCCTCATTTTGCATGGCCCACGCCATGGACGGCATGAGGCCCATGGCCCCCAAATCGCTCAAGCAGGCGTGGAACCACCTCATTGAAAGGACGGTGCACGAGCATGCCCGTGCGTAAACTCACCAGCGAGCAGAGACTCTCGCGCGCCATCGACATCATGGAGGCCCTCTACGCCGCCGGCGAGAGCGGCATGACACGAACCGAAATTTGCGGCCGCTTTGACATCACGGGAGTATCGCTCGACGAGATTCTCGAGATCGTCTCGACGCTCGCGGACCGAGAATCGGGCGCGCGCATCATCTGCGAATGCCGCGGCGAGCGCGTGGCCCTCACTGGTGACGCCGGGCGCGTGCTACCGTTGCGCCTGAGTGCCGCCGAGGGCGCCGTGCTCAACCATGAACTTGAATCGTTGGGGATCGAGCCGCAGACGGCAGCTCGGATTCGACATGCCCTTCTGCCCGAAGAGCTCGGCTATAACCAGCGCGTCTTTGACACCGTCAACCACGGGTCGCACTGGCAGCAGCTGAGCTGCGCCATTCAGGACGGTGTTCGTTGCCGCATCTCGTATCGCTCGATGGACGATGCGCGGCCACGCGAGCGTCTGGTCGACCCCTTGCGCATTACGGCAAACGGCGACCAAACATACCTGATTGCCTGGGACATCGCGGTCGATGAGCAGCGCACCTATCGCATGGATAAAATCGAGGGACTCACCTTGACGGAAGACTCCGTCGTGCCTCACACACCGGGCGTCGCATCCCTCCACGATTCCCTTGCCCGGACGCAGCGTAGCGCAAAGCTCTTGATGCCATTCGATATGGCGGAGCATCTGGACTGGGCCGGCATCACCCTAATCGAGCGCAGCGGGGCAGACATGGCAACGGTAACCGTGCATTACGGCTCCGAGCGTTGGCTACTGAGCCAGGTAATCGCAGCGGGCGGAGCCATCCGCATCTTGGATGACCCCGCCCTGTCAAAGCGTCTGTGCGATATGGCAAAAACCCTCGTCTGTCCGCTTTAGCGCCGCCGCTCGTGACGTGCGCGCCACAGTTGCAGATAGTGACCGATCTGCGCCGATTCGATGCGCTGGTAGGAGCTCGTGGGCAGCGACGTTAAGAACTTCTTTCCGTAGCCCTTCGTCACCAGGCGCGGGTCGGCCAGAATCAGCACGCCGCAATCGGTCGACGAGCGGATAAGGCGGCCGGCCGCCTGCTTAACCTCGAGCACCGCCTCGGGCAGCGAATAGCGCGCCCAAGCGCGGTCTTCGCGCAGGTTGCGCTCGCACGAGAGCGGGTCCGTGGGGCTCGAGAACGGCAGCTTGGGAATGATGACGCAACGCAGCGTCTCGCCGCTGGCGTCAAACCCCTCCCAGAAGGCCTTAAGCGCAAAAAGCGACGAGGTCGGCTCGTTGATAAACCGGTCGCGCAGGCGACGAGGAGATGAGTTGCGCTGCTGGCAGTTGAGCTCCAGACCCGCACGGGCCATCTTGGGCTCAACGCGGGCGTACAGGTCTTCCATGTCGCGCCGATTGGTGAACAGTGTGAGCACCGATCCGCCCATGGCAAGATGGGCGTCGACCAGCACGCGCTCGAGCGCCGTAAGATAGCTCTCGCGATCGCGCGGATCGGGGATATCGCCCGCAACGACTACAGCCATGTTCGAATCGAAGTCGTAGCTCGAGTCCAAGTGCAACGATGAGGATGTTGAAGCACCGATGCGATCGAGACCGACCGCGTGGTTAAAGTGTTCAAAGCTTTTGGACACCGTCATGGTCGCCGAGGCAAAGATAGCCGTGTGAACCTCGGGCAGCCACTCGGTTGCCAAGGCCTCGCCAATGTCGATGCGCTCTGCGGTCATTGACTCTCCGCCGGCACGCAGCCTGCGATTGACTTGCAGCGAATACACGTAGTGTTCATCGGTGCCATCAATGATGAGCTTGAGGTTCTCGGCCAGCTCGTGCAGGCGGCGCGAAATATCGCCCAGGTCGACAACAACCTCGGGCTTGTCGGCGGCGACGGCTTGCACCAGCGCGTCGACGCTCTTGTCAGCTTGTTCCAATGCGTCGATGGCAGTGTAGGCCGACTGTAAGAAATCATGCCAGTCGTCAGATTCGCGCAGCTCGGGGCCAATCCATAGATTGGCATTGTCATAACCCCCACGGGCACGGCTGCCGAGCTCGCGAACGCCATCGAACACGTCGGCGATTGCCATGCTCGCGCGCGCAACCGTCGACGTCGCCTTGGCAGTAAGGCCCAAATAGAGCGTAGAGCCCTCGGAGGTTGCCAAATCACGGGAGACCTGGCTTAGCGCACCGGTGCTCGAGCCACCCAGGCGCTCAAACAGAACGCGTGATTCGTCCGCCGACACCACGCGCGCCCACTGACGGCGCGCCTCGCGCTCGATAGAATGAGCCTCGTCGATTACCCAATGACGAATCGGAGGCAAAATCCTGCCCTCGGCCGCAACATTGCGGAACAGCAGGGAATGGTTGGTGACCACCACATCGGCATGCGCCGCACGACGGCGAGCGCCGTGGACCAAACATTTATCAGGGAAAAACGGGCAGAGGCGGCGAGCACACTCGCGCGAGGCCGTCGTAAAGTCGGGGCGGTTGACGCTGCGCCACCGAATGCCAAGCGAGTCGAGGTCGCCATCGGCTGATTGGCAGACGTACGCCATAATGACCGCGACCGCCGTGAGCGTGTCCGCCGGATCGCGCTTGGTGGTAATCTCGACCTGGCCTCGGCTCATGCGCTCAAGCTTGCGCAGGCACGGATAGTGGTCATACCCCTTGAGAGCGCAAAATGACAGACCACCGTCCAGTTGCTCGGCAAGTTTTGGCAGCTCATGGTACATGAGCTGGTCTGCAAGATTGTTCGATTTGGTCGCAATACCAACCGTGATGTTGTTACGGCGTGCCGCCTCGGCAAAAGGCACCAGATAGGCCATCGATTTGCCGACGCCTGTGCCCGCCTCAATTACACGATGAGTGCCCGTGACCAGCGCATCGCGGACCTCGAGCGCCATCGCGATCTGCTCATCACGCGGCTCGTAAGTGGGATACATGCGATTGACCAGGCCACCTGGCGCATAGTCTGCCTCAATCTCCTCACGACTCGGCATCTTGAGGACCGGCAGTTCGTCGGCGTCCACCCGATCGTCGGCGCGATCGGCCTTGAGAACGTCAGTACGAGCGGCGCTGAGAGAGAAGATAGAACCAGGGTTCTGCCCTGCCAAGAATGAGAAGATAGGACGATAGGACCAAGGCACATCCGGATGCATGTCGGCTAGGCGCGCCATGAGGCCCTGGGGCAAGTCGGTGAGCGCCACGAGCAACACGCGCCATACACCACACAGGGCGTCGACGTCGGCATTGGCACGGTGTGATACCGAGTCACAGCCAAACAGATCGGCCATAAAAGACAGCTTGTGCGAGGCCAGGCGCGGAAGCGCGATGCGCGACAGCGCCAGCGAATCGATCCAAATATCGCTCACGTTGACGCCGCCTTTGACCGACTCGATAAATGAGCGATCGAACGTGGCGTTATGTGCGATCACCGGGCAACCACCGACAAAATCGGCGAGAGCGGCCACGGCCTCAACGGCCGACGGGGCATCTGCCACATCGGCATTTGTAATGCTCGTGAGCTCGGTAATCTCGGCGGGAATCAGCTGTTTGGGATGCACGAAGGTATCGAAGCGGTCGACGACCTCGCGGCCCGAAAGGCGGGCCGCCGAGATCTCGATCAGCTCATTGTCCTGCACCGAAAGACCCGTGGTCTCGGTATCGAGGACGATCACATCTTCCTCGATAAGGCCGAAGGACTGTGTTTTGGCGCGCTCGGCAAGCGTGGCATAGGAGTCGATGACAAACTGCGGCGTTCCTGACGAAACCGCGTCCTCGATTAGCATGCAATGCCCGCTCGACGAAGGCCCATACGGATCAGGCTGTCACAGACCTGCGGGAACGTCATGTCGTCGGTGTGGCGGATCTCATCCGGATACAGCGACGTATCGGTCATGCCGGGAATGGTATTGGTCTCGAGGATGACGGGGCCGTCCTCACTCACAATAAAGTCGCTGCGTGAGATACCCAGGCAACCGAGGGCCTTGTGAGCAGCGCAGGCAAGCTCCTGAGCGCGAGTGTAATTCTCGGGTGAAATCTGCGCCGGAATGCGATGGATGTCCGTAGGGTCGACATACTTCACGTCCAGATCGTAGAACTCGCAGTCCTTGGGCTTACGAATCTCGACAATCGGCAGAGCGCGCACGTCGTCCTCGCCGTACACGCCGACGGTGATCTCGGTACCCTCGATGCACTTCTCGACCAGCACTTTGTCGCCGTACTCAAACGCCTTGGCGATTGCCGCGGGCAGCTCGGAGGGCTCATGGACCAGGGAAATGCCATAGCTGGAACCGTTGACGGCCGGCTTCACAAAGCAGCGCTCGCCACAAACCTCGACGATATGATCGATATCGACTTCATCGCCCACCTCAAGCGCGAGGCCGGGGGCAATGGGAATGCCCGCCTTGGCGTACAGGAGCTTAGAGACCTCCTTGTCGGCACCGCAGGCGCTGGCAAGCACGCCCGAGGCCGTGTAGGGGATACCAAGGGTCTCCATGGCACCCTGCATGGCGCCATCCTCACCGCCGGCGCCGTGCATGGCGATAAACGCCACATCGAAACCGCCAGTCGCCATGGTTACCATAAAGTCATCAGCGGCCGTGTCGAGCAGCTCCACCGAGGTGTAGCCGGCCTCCTTCAGTGCCGTCACAACGTTCTTTCCCGAATTGAGCGAGATCTCGCGCTCAGCGGAATGACCACCCGCCAAGACCGCTACGTGCATGTTCTCTAGGCTTTTACCCGGCATGGGCAGACTCCTCCTCTATAATTTCTGCAGCTGATACCATATTGTAGCGATACCCTCTACGTTTCCCCAAAATCGAAAGGCTTCCATGAATCCCAGGACTAAATCTCAGGACATTCGCGACTTGAGCCAAAACGATATTCGCGAGCTCGTGGCCGAACTTGGCCAGCCCGCTTTCCGCGCGAAGCAGCTCATCGAATGGGTCTTTGAGAAGAACGTTTGTTCGTTTGACGATATGACCAACCTTCCCAAGGCTTTCCGCGAGCAGCTTAAAGAGGCTTTTGCCTTCGACACGCCCACTGAACTCACCAAGCAAGTTTCCAAAGATGGCTCGCGCAAGTATCTGCTCGAATACCACGACGGCGTTTCCGTCGAGACTGTCGGCATGCCCCGTCGTAACAAGCTTTCCGTCTGCGTTTCCACCCAGGCAGGCTGCGGCATGGGCTGTGCCTTTTGCGCCACCGGTCTCAACGGCCTCAAGCGCTCTCTGACCGCTCAAGAGATCGTCGACCAGGTACTTCATGTATCCAACGACTTTGGCGAGCGCGCCACGAGCGTTGTCTTCATGGGCCAGGGCGAGCCGTTTGCCAACTACGACGAGGTTCTCAAGGCGCTGCGAATCCTCAACGACCCCGATGGCATCGGTATCGGCGCTCGTCACCTCACTGTCTCTACCAGTGGCGTTATTCCCGGTATTCGCAAATTTGCCGACATCCCTGAGCAGTTCACGCTTGCCGTTTCCTTGCATTCCGCCATCCAGTCGACGCGCAATAAGCTCATGCCCGGTATTAAGAAGTACACGCTGCTTCGCCTTCACGAGGCGCTTCAACTCTACACCGAGAAGACTGGCCGCCGCCCGACCTATGAGTATGCCATGATCGAAGGCGTCAACGATACGAATCCCGAGATGCAGGCGCTCTGCGACTTCTGCGAGGGAACGTTGTGCCACGTTAACCTGATTCAGCTTAACGACATCGAGGGCAGCCCGCTCAAGCCGTCGCCGATTCATAAGGTTGAGGATCTTCAGCGTCGTCTTGAGTCCCGTGGCATCGAGACCACGATTCGTAACTCCCGTGGTAACGATATTGACGCCGCTTGCGGACAGCTGAAGCAGCGCTTCAAAGTTCAGAAGAACGCATAGGGGAGTCGCACCCCAAAACGTTTCATGTGAAACATCGAACGGCCACGGTTGCAGGAAATGCAACCGTGGCCGTTTCATTTCTTGACCTTAATTTTGAATCAGCTGCTACTGGTCCCATTTTTACGGCCAAAATACGGGGTCCTTGTCTCGTGAATCAGACAAGGACCCATCAAAATATAGTAAGTAATTGTTAGGTACCTAATAGCCTACATTTTCCCATTGGTTACTAACCCAACCCTGATTAATCTTGGGATTCTTCGTTACCTGAGCAGTACGCATTGCAACATCTTCTGTCATAACATCCATTTTCTTCTTGGATGTATCGATAATATCTTGCGCACTACGAAGCAAACGACCTCGAAGTTCATCGTCTGTCGCGATCTTATATCCAGCAAAGGCACCAGCTGCGACAGTCGTCGCCAATGCAATCGCAGTTAAAATCTTATTCCTCATCTTGGCCTCCTTGATCAAACTGAATCATTTCGCCAAGAATACGAGAGAGCTCTTCCTCGTCTTTAAACTCAATCTCAATCTTATTCTTTCCACGCGAGCTCTTCACACGCACGTTGGTATTAAAAACCTGACGAAGCACGCGGGCAGCCTTTTTAAAAGACTGAGGCGTTGCAGGCCTCGGCGTCTTAGGTGTCTCTCCGGCAGAAAACAACGGAGCGAGATTTTCTGTCGCTCTTACGGAAAGGCCCTCTGCAACAACCTTCTCTGCAAGTCGAATTCGAGCGTCCTCATAGGGAACTGCAAGAATCGCACGTGCATGACCAGCAGTAAGTTTGCCCTCAAAAATCATCTGCTGAACTACTTCGGGGAGATCGAGAAGACGCAGCGAGTTTGTAATTGCAGAGCGTGACTTGCTTACTGCCTTCGACAATGCCTCCTGGGTCATCCCGCTGGCATCAATGAGTTGGCGATAGCCCTTAGCCTCTTCGACGGGATTCAGATCAGAACGCTGAAGGTTTTCGATAAGAGCAAGAGCCAGCATCTCTTCATCATTTACCTCTTTAATGATGACTGGCAATTCTTCAAGGCCAGCAAGCTTTGACGCCTGGTAACGACGCTCACCAGCGATGATCTCATAGCCGTTTCCATGCTTGCGAACCAAAAGCGGCTGCAAAACGCCATGTTCTTGGATTGACTCGCTCAACTCGCGAAGTTCAGTTTCGTTAAAGTGAATTCGCGGCTGATTAGGGTTGGGAACGATATCCTCAATAGGTAGTTTTGATTCAGATGCGGCATTTGAAGCCGATGCAGCCGAACCGCCGGTCTCATACTCGGCCTCTGAGACCAAAGCATTGAGTCCACGTCCCAATCCGCCACGTTTCTTTACACTAGGCACGCTTGATCACCTCTTTTGCAAGGTTCATATATGCTTTTGCACCCTTATTTTGAGGTGCATAGGTAATTACCGGTTCTCCAAAAGACGGAGCTTCGGAGATTTTAACCGTACGGGGGATTAGCGTCTTAAACGCCTTATCACCAAAGTACGATTGAACCTCCTCAACAACCTGATTCGATAGTGAAGTACGCGAGTCATACATGGTCATAAGCACACCATAGGTGTTTAAGCCCTTGTTCAGCCGTGATTTGACCATCTTCATTGACTCAAGCAGCTTCGTAACGCCCTCGAGTGCGTAATATTCGCACTGGATCGGAATCAAAACGCTGTCTGCTGCGGTCAAAGCGTTGATAGTAAGCAGGCCGAGCGAAGGAGGACAGTCAATGAAAATAAAGTCAAACTCGTCCTGAATCGGCTCAAGCAAATCTTTGAGGCGGGTTTCACGAGCAATTGCGCTTACGAGCTCAATTTCCGCGCCTGCAAGTTGAATTGTAGCCGGAATAACGAATACTTTTTTACAATTTGTATCAAGAACAAGCGATTCTGCCGGCACATCATTCAACAATGCATCATAGATGCAGTGATCAAGGTCTTCTTTTTCAATTCCGAATCCACTGGTGCTGTTTCCCTGCGGATCAAAATCGACAATCAGTGTCTTACGACCCTGCTCACCCAGTGCTGCTGCAAGGTTTACAGCCGTCGTTGACTTACCGACGCCGCCTTTTTGATTGATGATTGCAATGATACGCGTGTCTTTTGCGCTCTTAGAACGCTTAACGTCGCGAAATCCCACGGTCCCTCCTGGTGTGTATTAAAGCTGTCAAACGGAGGATGTTTCACGTGAAACATTCCGAATCGATATCAACCGCCATGTTTCACGTGAAACACTGCAAGTTGTTAATATCCATTATGTTTCACGTGAAACATCTAGGCAAGCGGATTCTTCTTTGCCACGCCATTTGCACGAGGCAATGAAACGGATGCTGGATGACTCTTCTTAAGAACAATGAACTCCCTGTGACCCAAGCCTTCAGGCAAATCAATTGCGTCATTCAGAAGCAAAGTGAAGCCGCAAATCTTAGCTGCTGACATGCCGGAAGCAAGCTCCTCATCCGAAGGATTGCCCTTGGTGATAACAAATAGCCCTCCATCCTTCAGGTACGGAGCCGCATACTCAACAAGAATCGGTAGAGGGGCCAGTGCGCGGGCGGTTACAACGGAGAACTGCTTCTTATGGCTTCGAGCATATTCTTCAAGACGATCATGAACCGCATGAGCATGTTTCAATCCAAGAGCATGGACAAAGGAATTAACCGCATCAACCTTCTTGCCAACAGAGTCAATATAAGTAGCTTTACGATGCGTGGTTATGGTTAATGGAATACCAGGGAAGCCCGCACCTGTTCCCATATCGAGCAAAGCTCCCTCAGGAGCCTTGTTGATATAGGGGAGCAAAACAAGTGAGTCGAGGATATGAAGTACTGCAGCATCTTCTACGTTAAGAATACGGGTGAGATTGGTTGTCTTATTTGTTTCTAGAACCAAATCCAAATGCTGAATACATTTCCTCAGCTCAACATCAGTTACGCTCAAGGAATACTCTTTGCAATAGGAAGTTAGACGACTCAACATCTCGTCAGTCTGCTGATCAGTAAGTACTAACAACGAAAGCTCCTTTCTGACAAAAATCAGTGTATCGAGAACTTTTGACAAAAAAAGGGGACGTGGAAACCACGTCCCCTTAGCATAAGCTCGAGTAGATTATCGAGCAACAATCACCACATGGCGATCAGGGTCAGAACCCTCAGAATGAGTATCGACTGCATCGTTGCCACGAAGTGCAATGTGAACCAGTCGGCGCTCGTAGGCATTCATGGGCGGAAGCGAAACACTCTTATGAGTGCGGATGGCACGCTCGGCAGCAGACTGAGCCATGGAGGCGACCTTATCCTGACGGCGACTCTTGTATCCCTCGACGTCCACTACAACCGGATACCTAAAGCCAAGCTTGCGGCTCACCAGCAAAGAGAACATAACCTGAAGAGCATCAAGAGTGCGACCATGACGGCCAATGAGAACAGCAAGGTCGGGAGCCGTTACATCCAAAATCAGCTCACCCTCGTCGCCCTCATACTCATCGATAGGAGAGTTGGCGGCATCGAAGTGCGAAAGGATGGAACGCAGGATGGAAATCGCAACATCGGCAATGGTGTCGAGCTCCTCATCGGTCAGCTCTTCACCAGCCTTGTAGCGCTGTGCAATCTCGGGATAATCGCCCGCGACCTGCGGGGCAACCTCCTCAAGCATATCCTCGATGATCTCTTCAGACATAACGTACTCCAAAAGTTAGGTACCTAAATAAGATTGATATCCCACTACTTCTTCTTGTGCGGGCGCGGCTTCTTCTCGCGACGAGTGACCTCAACCTGCAGCGGAGCGTTCTTAAGACGCTCCTCCTCATCGGCCTTCGCCTTGTCGATGACCTTCTGCGTCACAAAAATCTGCTGGATAACCTGCCAAGCAGACGAGACGTCGTAGTACAGCAGAACACCAACGGGAAGGCTCCAGCCCATCCAAAGCATCATGACCGTCATGACAACGGCCATCATACGCATGCTCTGAGCCTGCTGGCCGGTCTGGTTGCGCGACATATAGAGCTGCGGAATCAGGGTCAGGACGGCAAACAGGATCAGGCAAACCAGCGCAGGCAGTGCAACCATAAAGCCATCGGCAAAGGAAGCGCTCGGCGTGGTGGTCAGGTCGGGCAGGATGTTGAAGAACGAGAACGTGCCGTCGTTAAAGTACTGTGGCAGGTTGCGCAGCAATGTAAACAGAGCGAACAGGATAGGCATCTGAATCAGCAGCGGCAGACAGCCAGCCATGGGGTTGAACTTGTTCTCGCTGTAGAACTTCTGCATCTCCTCGGCCTGACGCTGGGGATCGTCGGCATAGCGCTCCTGGATCTCGAGCATCTTGGGCTGCAGCACCTGCATGCGAGCCGTCGACTTGGTCGACTTGAGCATAAGCGGCGTCAGCAGCAGACGGATGATGACCACCAGAATGATGATGGACAGGCCCCAGTCGACCGCAAAGGTCTGGATGAGCTTGAGCAGCTCGAAAAGGATGTTAACGATCCAATCCCACATGTAAGTTTTCCTCCGATAGCGAGTGCCCGCTAGGGCACAGGGTCATAACCGCCGACGTGCAGGGGATTGCAGCGAGCGATGCGCCTCACGGCAAGCCAGCAGCCTCTCAAAACACCGTGCTTCTCAATCGCCTGGATGGCGTATTGCGAGCACGTTGGGTAATAAATGCAGGCGTCAGGCAATAAGGGCGAAATAACCTGTTGATATATGCGAATAGGAGCGATGGCAACACGTCGCAAAACGTGATTGCTCATCGCTCCTCCCCGGCAACGCCGGCGCGCTTCATAAGCGAACGCAACGCCTTGTCCATCTCCTGCGGCGAGGAAACCCTAGTCTTGGGAGTTGCAAACAAGATGATGTCATAACCCGCAACGGGAAATCCGCAGCTGCGGGCGGCCTCGCGCATCACACGCTTAGATCGGTTGCGCACGACGGCACAACCGAGTCGCTTAGCACCAACGAAGGCGACCCTTCCGGAGTCGCCTTCGCCAACCGATTCACATATGGTCATTCGAATCAGAGGGTGATTGAAACGACGCCCCTGACTGAACACATGCTCGAAATCTTGCCGAGACTTAATAGTCTTCATGCGAGATGTGTGTATCGCTGCTAGACAGTGAGACGCTTGCGGCCCTTGGCGCGACGACGGGCGAGCACGGCACGACCACCCTTAGTGGCCATACGGGCACGGAAGCCATGGGTCTTGGCACGCTTACGCTTATTAGGCTGATACGTACGCTTCATCTTAAGTTCCTCCTGCTGCATTTCGAGTGTCCGCGGGGACGCGGACGCAGATATAGACACGTGAGCTTGAAGATTGTAGGGAAATCAATGTTCAAATGTCAAGAAATCAAAGGTAAAAGGTTGCGCAGTTCACACGGTTCCCCCATAAGCCAAGCTCGATTTAGCGGTGCATGACAACTTTTCACGATATTTCATCGAGTTTTCAACAGGTCATGTTGGCAATGTTGAGAACTTTTCGCCCGTTTTCCAAAGTTTTCAACAGGTTTTGAAAAGTTGTCGAAAGATGAGAAACATTGCGCGGTGAGCTACTATTTGTTCGAAACCTTTTGGAAGATTGCGAGTGGCATGTCTGACGACTTTTACACCATGGTCGATTCCGGAGACCCGGCACCCGACAACGAGCACATCACCGGCGTGCGCGAAGAGCGTGCGGAAGGCGAGCAGACGACCACGCAGGCGCCAAAAGCCATGTACGCCGCGCGTATCGCCGTCTATGACGACATGCTGTCGACACCGCGTGTGATCGTCATTGATCCGCAAGATGTCCGCACGTATTTGGAAGAGACTACCAACACCGTCTACCAGTGCATGAAAGAACAAGGTGGCCATATCTCGCTCATGGTCATCCGCGAGATTGTCGAAAACTTTATCCACGCGCACTTTGCCGAGCCCATCATCTCGATTCTGGACGGCGGAGACACCATCCGCTTTGCCGATCAAGGACCCGGCATCGACGACAAGGAACGCGCTTTCGACTTTGGCGTTACCAGCGCAAACAGCAAGATGAAGCGCTATATCCGTGGAACCGGAGCAGGGTTTCCCATGGTGCAAGAGTATTTGGAAAACGCCGGCGGTGCCGTATCCATCGAGGACAACATGGGCAACGGCACCGTGGTTACGGTAAGCCTGGACCCTAAACGCGTGCAGGAAATCGAGCGCGCCGGCGGACGCGGTGCTGCCGTGCGGCCCGAGACGGAGCAGCCCACATATCCCCTGCCGGGAGCTTTTGCGCAGCAGCCCATGGCAACGCAGCAGATGCAGCCCCCCGTGGGGCAGATGCAGCATCCCGGAATGCTTCCTACACAAGAGCCCCAGGCGACATCGATGTCGATGCCGCCAAACATGCCAGAGACCGTGCCGCTGGCGGATCAGGATGCAGCAGCAATGCAGCAGGCGACGGGGGCACCGGGTGGCCAGCAAATGGGCTATCAGCCGTACCAACAGGGATATCCATATCAGCAGATGCCGCCACTGGGGTATGGCCAGCAGTTCCCGCAGCAGTACCAGCAGGGATATCAGCAGCCGTACCAGCAGATGCCGCAGCAGCAGTACAGCCCTTGGGCCCAGCAGATGCCTCCGCAGCCTTACCAACAGTGGCCTCAAAGTTTTCAACAGCAAATGCCACCGATGCAGAGTTCTCAACAACCAGCAGCTCAAATGATGTATCCTAATGCAGCAAATCAGTATGCGCAGCCACAGCCGGACGTGTTCGTAAGCGATCGCGGCAACGCCGCGTTGGGCTATCTGGCGCAAAATCAAGCGTGCGGTGCAACCGATCTGGCGAGGGCGTTTGGAAACTCGGCCCCCACTTGGTCACGCACGCTCAATGACTTGGCGCAGGCCGGCTTGGTCATCAAGCATGGCCAGAAATACCATCTGACCGAACTCGGCGCCGCTCGCGTGCGAGCTCAGAGCTAAAGAACGGGAGAGACAGTGGACGAGGAAGCAAGCATCATCCTGGGGGATGCCATCGCCTTTTGCCAGCGCGACGGCCAAGATGCACGCCTCATCAACATGCTGGGGCAATCGCGCGCCATAAGCCTGACCGAAGATACGCTCACGATCGAGGCCCCCTCGCGCTTTGCCATCGCGCAGCTCAAAAAGCATCAGCCGACTATTGAGGCCTATCTGGAAGAAATCGCCTTTGCTCCGATCGCGCTCGACATCGTGGCACCGCAAGGCGCAACGGCCGAATCTGCTGCCGCGACGGTGCCCGCCACGGCTCCCGCTGCTTCCCCTGCGGCGCCAGCCTCCGCAGGCGACGTGCCGACAATCGAGCACCAGCACAGCGATGTTTCCCGTGAAACCATGGCACCGTTGCCGACCGCCGCTGCGACGTCAACGAACGCACCCGTCACGCACATGCCCATCGCTCATGACGCAGCGGCGGGCGCGGATTCGGGCATTGCAATCAAGAACACGCTCTCGGCCGATGATTTTCGTCGCATGATGAACCAGATGAAGGGCGGAGCGCCGACTAAGTCCACGCAAGCCGCGACCCCCGCTTCACCCATGCCAGCACCGACCGTGCCGGCCGAGCAGAATACGGATGGAGCCCCACTCGCCGCGAACTCAAAATTTACCTTTGAGAACTTTGTCTACGGCCCCGAGAACAGCCATGCCTATCGCTCGGCACTCAAGTTTGCCGCCCTCGCGGACGAGCGCGGCACGTGCACATCACTGTTCATCTACGGCAAATCGGGCCTGGGCAAGACGCACCTGCTGCTTGCCATCAAAAACGAGCTCGCCGAGAAGTCGCCCGAGATCAAGGTCAAGTATGCCAACTCCCAGGCATATCTGGACGACCTGATGACCGAGTTCGACCGCCAAAAGAAGAGCAACGCCCCTATCATGCAGGCATACCACGGCGTGGACGTGCTCATCATCGATGACATCCAAAACATCATCGGCAAGCGCGCGAGCGTGGACTACTTTTTCCAGCTCATGGACGAGTTCATCCGCAACAACAAGAAGGTCGTCATCGCGGCAGACCGCGCCCCCAAGGACCTGAGCATGGACGAGCGTCTGACCAGCCGCTTCAACGCCGGCATGCTCTGCCTGGTCGCAGAGCCCAGCTACGAGATGAAATACAAGATCTTGCAGCGCTATTACGAGAACACCATCGTCGCCGCTCCCGAGGCACGCGACGACTCGCTGCTGGCGGCCTATGGGGGCGACAGCGGGCACCTGACCGACGACCACTTTAAACACATGGCCGAGGTCTCGGGCACCAACATCCGCGAACTCGAGAGCTTTTGCGAGCGCTGCGCCGGCGAGGCGGGCGACCGCGAGCGCGAGGGCGGGGAGCTCACCTTTGACGATATCGACGCCATCGCCAGCCAGTACTTCGACACATCGGCCAAAAAGATCAACGTCCAGACGGTTCAGTCCGTCATCGAAGAGCAGTACGGCGTGACGCACGAGGAGCTCATCGGCCCGCGTCGCAACGCCAATATCGCCAAAGCACGCCATATTGCCATCTATCTGGCCATCGAGATGTGCGAGATGACGACCACGGCGGTGGGCGCCGAATTTGGCAACCGCAACCACTCGACCGTCAGCACGAGCTACAAAAAGGTCCAGAAGATGATCCAGGAAGACCGCACCGTCACCGAAGACCTCAAGTCGCTGCGCGATAAAATTACACTGCGCTCGTAGGGAAATAGAGACACCTGTTGAAAACTTGTCGAAACCACGGGCATAAGGTGTCTAAAACCCAACCCGCGGTGATGAAAAGTTTTGCGCAGGTTTTGAACGTGGAAAACCACCCCTGTTGCACACAGGTTGCTGTCGATTCTCTTTCTGGGTCTGACCTGCGTCTTTGGGAGTAATCAACAGTTTCGTCAGTGCTATTACTATTATTAAGATATTTATATCTATAGAAAGGTATTAAAAGATGAAGTTCACCGTCAGCCAGAGCTCGCTTACACAAGCCATCGGCGTCGTTATGAAGGGTGTCGCTTCGGCATCCACCCTCCCCATCCTGTCGGGCGTGCTCGTTAAGGCCCAAGACGGCATCTTGGAATTCCAGACCTCTAACTACACTATCTCGATCCGTCATCGCATCGCGGCGCATGTCGAAGAAGAGGGCGAGATGGTTATTCCCTGTAAGATGCTCTCCAATATCACCAAGACCCTCCCCGATGCCCCGGTCACCTTTGAGCTGTCCGAGCGCCAGGTGCTGATTGGTTGCGAGAAGAGCTCTTTTAGGCTGAACACGCTCGATGCCAATGACTTCCCCGAGTTTCCGGCCTATGCCATCGAGAGTGCCGTGGAACTGCCGACCGATATCTTGTCCGAGATGGTCGGCCGCGTATGGCGCGTCACCTCGACCGACAAGGCCCGCCCCATCCTGGGCGGCGTGCACATGAAGGTCGAGAACAACACCGTGCGCCTGGTGGCGACCGATTCCTTCCGCTTGGCCGTGTGCGATACGCAGGTCGAGACCTCGACCCTCGAGGGTTCCTTTGAGCTCAACGTTCCGGCTGACGCTTTTAACGACGCACTGAACATCATGGCCAGCCAGGCGACCATCATGATCGGGGCTACCGACACCCAGGTCGTCTTTGAGGCCGGCAACACCACCTACGTGTCGCGCCGCATCGAGGGCGTGTACCCCAATTACAAGCAGCTCATCCCCGATTCGTGCGTGACGAGCGTCAAGATCGACGTCGCCGCCTTTAACGCCGCCCTCAAGCGCGTGGCCGTTATCGCGAGCGCCAACCCCGCCGTCAAGTTCGAGATTGATGTCGAGAACGGGCAGATGGGCCTGTCCTCCATTTCCAATGACCAGGACCTTGCGCAGGAGACGATCGATGTCGAGGCCGCGGGCGAGTCGGGTACCATCGCCTTCAACTACCACTACATCTTCGGCTGCCTCAATGCCCTGTCCAAGGAGAAGGAGATCACGCTGGAGCTCAAGAGCTACTCGCAAGCGGGCATCTTCAAGTCCTACGACAAGATCAACTACCTGTACCTGGTCATGCCGGTCCGCATCTAGCGCTGCGCTATGACCATGTTCGCCCGCGATCTTTCCGTCGCGCACTACCGCAGCTTCGATAGCTATCGCCTTGCCTTGGACGAGGGCGTGACGATACTTGCGGGACCCAACGCGGCGGGAAAGACCAATCTCATAGAGGCGCTGCAGCTGCTGACGAGCGGCGCCTCGTTTAGGCATCCGACCGCAGCCGAGCTCGTTCATGACGGCGTTGGCTCGTGCAAGATCGAGCTGAGGCTCGAGGGCGACGGGCGCGTACTTGATATGGGATTGAGCGCGGAGGACGGTAAGCGCTCGTTTAGCCGCAACGGCAAGAGATGCTCTGCCGCCGGTGTGCGCGGCGTTCTGCCGAGTGTGCTGTTTTGCCCCGACCATCTGGACATGGTTAAGCGAGGCGCCAGTGTGCGCCGCGCCGCCCTCGATGACTTTGGCATGCAGCTGAGCGCACGCTATGCCGATCTTGCGAGCGCCTATGGGCGCTGCGTGACCCAGCGTAACGCCTTGCTCAAGGAGACCTGGTGCTGCCGCGAGATGCTCGGCGCGTGGAACGATTCGATTGCCCGCGCGGGCTCGGCCCTGCTCGTGCACCGGTTGGCCCTGCTCGACCGGCTGGCGGGCCATGTGCGTACTGCCTACGGGCAAGTGGCGTCCGGTGAAGCCGCCAACGTGTCCTATGCGTCCACGCTGGGGGATTTGCCCCAGGTCGAGGATCGCGAAGAGCTGAAGGGCTGGGCGTACGAGCGCATGCTGGCCGCCCTTGATGAGCACGCCGACGAGGAAATTCGCCGCGGCGTGACGTTGGTGGGACCGCATCGCGACGAGATTGAATTTACCGTGGCGGGTCGCTCCGCCCGTTCATTTGCCAGCCAAGGACAGCAGCGAACGTTGGTACTGTCCTGGAAGGTGGCCGAGGTGGCCGTGGCTCGCGATGTTCTGGGTACTGCTCCGCTGTTGCTTCTGGACGACGTGATGAGCGAGCTCGACGGCGAGCGCCGCGGTGCTTTTCTGCGGCTGATCGGCGATGATATCCAAACGGTCATAACCACGACCAACCTGGGATACTTTACCGATGACCTGCTTGATCGAGCCAAGGTGGTGAGCATGGGTGAGACGTGCTAATTACGAGCGCGAGAGCGAAACGGTCGCCTTCAGTGGGTTTTTAAACGCAGAGCGCCAGCGCATCCTGGCGGCTGCAACACCTGAGCGCCGCGCGCAGATGGAGGCTGCCGAGGAGTCGCGCGCGGTCTATCGCGCGTGGAACGCGGTGTGCTCGGGCACGCGCGAGGGGCGGCATGTGACGGGCCTGCGCTACCTGCCCGAGTCCAATGAGCTGCTGGTATATCTCGATTCGCCCTCGTGGACGCAGGAAATGACGCTGTTGCGCGAGATCATCCGCGCGCGCATGGAGCGCGCCGGTGCGCATGTGGATGGCCTGGTGTTCAAAACCACCGCGCCCGGTCACACGCCGCCCGCTGCCAAAGAGCGTCTGCGTCCTGCCGTGGCCGAGCGCCCGCCGGCTCCGCATGCTGACCTAAGTGAGGCCGAGCGCACCGAGATTGAGCGCCAAGTGGCGCCCATCGAAGACCAAAAACTGCGCGAGGCCCTCGAGAACGCCATGAGAGCCAGTGCCGAGTGGGCCAAGGGCGTGCAAAGCAAAAAAGAGCCTTAAATCGCATCTGGTGGCCTTGTAGAGCCAAATGCCCTCGTTCCCGAGGGTATTTTTTTACGATAAACTAGTAAGGCTGTACACATTTTCTTGACTGAAGGAGGACGTGTGGCAAACGAAAACGATTACGATGGCGGCGAGATTAAGATTCTCGAAGGTCTCGAGGCCGTTCGTAAGCGCCCGGGCATGTATATCGGCTCGACGAGCGCCAGCGGTCTGCATCACCTGGTGTGGGAGATCGTTGACAACTCCGTCGACGAGGCCATGGCCGGTTTCTGCACCGAGATCCAGGTGACGGTCCACGCCGACAACTCCATCACGGTCGTCGACAACGGGCGCGGCATCCCCGTCGACGAGCACCCTGTTAAAAAGATTCCGACGCTCGAGGTTGTCATGACGATCTTGCACGCCGGCGGTAAGTTCGATAACTCGGCCTATAAGGTCTCGGGCGGCCTGCACGGCGTGGGCATCTCCGTCGTCAACGCACTGTCCAAGCGCGTGGTCGTTCAGGTTCGTCGCGACGGCAACACCTACGAGATGGAGTTCTCGCGCGGCAAGACCGTCAAGAAGATGGAGGTCGTGGGCACCTCGGATTCGACGGGCACCACCGTCACCTTCTGGCCCGACGACGAGATCTTCGAGACCTGCATCTACGATTTCGATACGCTGCACAACCGTCTGCAGGAGACGGCGTTCCTCAATAAGAACCTCAAAATCGTGCTGACCGACGAGCGCGAGGCGACTCCCCACGTGGAGGAGTTTTGCTACGAGGGCGGCATCATCGACTTCGTCAAGTTCCTCAACGAGGGCAAGGACGTCCCCGAGGCCTTTAAGGAGCCCATCTATATCGAGGGCAAATCGGACCCGGACGCACCTGTGGCCAAGATGGGCGAGGTCGAGGTTTCCCTGCAGTGGAATAGCGGTTACGGCGAGAACGTCATGTCGTTTGCCAACGACATCTACACCCCCGAGGGCGGCATGCACCTTGAGGGCTTCCGCACCGCGCTCACCCGCGTGATCAACGACTACGCGCGCAAACAGAACCTGCTCAAGGAAAAAGACGCCAACCTGACCGGCGACGATGTACGCGAGGGCCTTTCGGCCGTTATCTCGGTCAAGCTGCCCGACCCGCAGTTTGAGGGCCAGACCAAGGCCAAGCTCGGTAGCTCCTATATGCGCGCGCTCACGCTCAAGATCGTGACCGACGGCCTCGCCGATTACTTGGAGGAGCATCCCAAGCCCGCTCGCGAGATCGTCAAGAAGGCGCAACAGGCCTGCAAGGCGCGCAACGCCGCCCGCAAGGCGCGCGAGGCGACCCGCCGCAAGAGCCTGCTCGAGACGGCGTCCCTGCCCGGTAAGCTCGCTGACTGCTCGGTGCGCGACGCCGAGCTGACCGAGCTCTTCATCGTAGAGGGCGACTCGGCAGGCGGTTCGGCCAAGGACGGCCGTCGCCGAGACATCCAGGCGATTCTGCCCCTGCGCGGCAAGATTTTGAACGTCGAACGCGTTGGTGACCATCGCGCGTTCTCGAGTGACACCATCCAGTCGCTGATTACCGCGATCGGCTGCGGCGTCACGACGAGTGCCGGCGACGGCGGCGACTTCGATATCACCAAGGCGCGCTACCACAAGATCATCATCATGACCGATGCAGACGTCGACGGTGCGCATATCCGCATCCTGCTGCTGACGTTCTTCTACAAGTACATGCGTCCGCTGATCGATGCCGGCTACGTCTATGTTGCCTGCCCGCCCATCTTTGGCATTAAGGTGCGCAACAAGATCCACTACGTGTATCCCAACGGCCGCCAGCCCGAAGACGAGATCCTGCGCGACACCATCCAGAGTCTGGGCCTGAACCCCGACGATAACGACGAGGACGGCAAGGCCAAGGACGGCAAGATCACCAAAAAGCGCAAGGGCTATACCGTCCAGCGCTACAAGGGTCTGGGCGAGATGGACCCCAAGCAGCTTGCCTCGACGACGATGGATCCCAAGACCCGCATCCTGCAGCGCGTGTCGATCGAGGATGCCGTGGTGGCAGACCGCGCCGTGCGCGAGCTGATGGGTTCCGAGGTCGGCTATCGCCGCGAGTACATCGAGAAGCATGCACATGATGCACGCTTCCTTGACGCTTAAGAGGAGGTAACGTGGCAGACGATATCAACAATAACGAGGGTATGGGCGAGGCCGGCGATGCCGGCATGCCCGACGATCTGAAGCGCCTGCTTGCCCGTGCTGAGCAGGGCGAGGACGGCGACCCGGACGCCTATAACCCCGATGCCGATGATGACGAGGAAGAGGACGACGACGGTGAGCTCGAGGAGAGCTTTGGCGAAGTCGATCGTGGCGCCTCGGCCGGCGAGGATATAAACGGCGGCCAGCTCCAGATTTCGGAGTTTGGCCGCGAGATGAAGCAGTCATTCATCGAGTATTCGATGTCGGTCATCACGGCGCGCGCCCTGCCGGACGTGCGCGACGGCTTAAAGCCGGTGCACCGCCGCATCCTGTACGCGATGAACGAGAGCGGCATCTACCCCAACCGTCCGCACAAGAAGTCCGCTTGGACGGTCGGCGAAGTTATCGGTAAGTACCATCCGCACGGTGACTACGCGGTCTACGAGGCCATGGTTCGCCTGGCGCAGTGGTTCTCCATGCGCACGCCGCTCATCGACGGCCACGGCAACTTCGGCAACATCGACGGCGACGGCGCGGCGGCCATGCGTTACACCGAGAGCCGCCTGGCAAAGCCCGCCATGGAGCTGCTGCGTGACCTGCAGAAGGATACCGTCGACTGGCAGCCCAACTACGACGAATCACTCGCCGAGCCCGTGGCACTGCCTGCGCGCTTCCCCAACCTGCTGGTCAACGGCAGCCAGGGCATCGCCGTCGGCATGGCCACCAATATCGCCCCGCATAACCTCACCGAGGCGATCGAGGCAACCTGCTACCTGATCGATAATCCCGACGCTACTGTTGACGAGCTCATGCAGATCATGCCCGGTCCGGACTTCCCCACCGGCGCCATCATCATGGGCAGTGCCGGTATTAAGCAGAGCTACGAGACCGGCCGCGGCTCCATTACCGTGCGCGCCAAGGCTCACGTGGAGTCCACCAAGACCGGCCGCAGCCGCCTGGTCTTTACCGAGATTCCCTACATGGTCAACAAAGGCACCCTGCAGGAGAAGATCGCCCAGCTCGTCAACGACAAGCGCATCGAGGGCATCTCGGATATGCGCGATGAGTCCAACCAGAAGGGTATCCGTCTGGTCATCGAACTCAAGAAGGGCGTCATTCCGCAGGTCGTGCTTAACAACCTGTATAAGTACACCTCGCTGCAGACGACCTTTGGCGCCAACAACCTGGCGCTTGTCAACGGCGTTCCCAAATGCCTGAGCCTGCGCGAGATGCTGCGGCACTACATCGACCACCAGGTCGACGTCGTCACCCGCCGTACCCGCTTCGACCTTAAGAAGGCCCAGGCCCGCGCGCATATCCTCGAGGGCTACCTGATGGCCCTTGACCATATCGACGAGGTCATCAGCATCATCCGTTCCTCGCAGACCGACTCCGAGGCCAGCAGCCGCCTGATCGAGCGCTTTGGCTTTACGCCCGAGCAGACCACGGCCATCCTCGAGATGAAGCTGCGCCGCCTGACCGGCCTGGAGCGCGACAAGATTCAGGAAGAGCTGGACGGCCTGCGCCGCGCCATCGCCTACTACGAGGACCTTTTGGCGCACGAGGAGAAGATCCTGGGCGTCATTAAGGAAGAGATGCGTGAGATCTCCAAGAAGTTTGGCGATAAGCGCCGCACCGAGATCAGCCAGGTCGAGAAGGACCTGGACGTCGAGGACCTCATTGCCGACGAGGACATGGTCGTGACCATCACCCACACCGGCTATGTCAAGCGCATCCCGGTGGCCGCCTACCGCGCCCAGAAACGCGGCGGCAAGGGCGTGTCGGGCGTCAATCTCAAAGAGGACGATGTCATCGACGAGATGTTCATCGCGTCCACGCACGAGTACGTGCTGTTCTTCTCGAGCAAGGGCAAGGTCTATCGCCTGAAGGTGCACGAGCTGCCGGTGGGTACGCGCCAGGCGCGCGGTACCGCGATCGTCAACCTGCTGCCCTTCGAGGAGGGCGAGAAGATCGCGAGCGTCATCAGCTGCCGCGAGTTCCCTGCCGACGAGTATCTGATGTTTGCCACCAAGAGCGGCATGGTCAAGAAGACCGTGATGAGCGCATATGACCGCAGCCGTCGCGACGGCCTGATCGCTATCAACCTGCGTGACGACGACGCGCTGCTGAACGTGCGCCGCGTGCGCGAGGGCGACAAGATTATCCTGGCCACCACCGCGGGCAAGGCAATCATGTTCTCCGAGGAGCAGGTGCGCGCCACCGGCCGCGATACTAGCGGCGTTCGCGGTATCGGTATGAAGGACGGCGTGAGCGTTCTGGGCATGGAAGTCACTAACGGCAACGGCGATCTGTTCGTCATCACCGAGCGCGGCTACGGCAAGCGCACGCCGGTCGCGGACTACCCGGAGCAGAATCGCGGCGGCCAGGGCGTCTACACCATCCAAATGACCGAGCGTAAGGGTAACCTCGCGGCCATGAAGACGGTGGGCCCGCAGCACGAGCTATTCATCGTGACGGAAGGCGCGACGGTCATTCGCGTCAAGACCGACGAGATCAGCCAGACCGGCCGCGCCACCCAGGGCGTCAAGATGATGACCGTCGACGACAACGACCGCATCTGCGCCGTAGCCCGCATGACGGCCGCCAAAGAGAAGCCCGAAGACGAAGCCACAGAAGACGGCTCTGCCCCCGAAGAAACCCCTGTCGATTTAGGCGACGGCAACGACATGCCAGAGGATCTCCTAGACGAGTAAGAGGAACTAGCTGGTAGAAAATATCAGACTCCATATATCGGCGGTCGGCGCACTTGCGCGCCGACCGCTTTTTTGAAAACCTAGGGACCCGCGTTCGCCCCGGCCGCCCGGCGGCATATGAAGTCGATCGCGAGTTCCGCACGAGCCGGAGAGCACTTAATGTGCTCTCCGTGCGAGTCAGGACTGTCCGAGCAGGCGACTTCATATGCCGCCGGGCGGCCGGGGCGAACACCCTTCAAAGATTTTCAAAAAAGTTGTTGACGCGCGCGTAACGACTCGTCTAATATATCCCTTGCGCGATGGACCTGTAGCTCAGTTGGTTAGAGCGTCCGGCTGATAACCGGGAGGTCACA
>CABRIB010000022.1 GCA_902470915.1 uncultured Collinsella sp.
CGAGATCTACACAAGGAGTTCGTCGGCAGCGTCAGATGTGTATAAGAGACAGGCCTTGCGCTTGCGGGGACGACGGGCGTAGAGGTCGGCCGTCGTGGGCTCTGCCGGCTCGGGCTCGGGCTCCGGTTCTGCAGCAGGCTCGGACTCGACGGTGGCAGTGGCAGGCTCGGCCTCGGCACCCTCGGCCTCAGTCTCCTCGGCAGTGCCCTCGCCCTCGGCGGCACCCTCGCTCGCGGCCTTCTCGGCAGCAAGGCGGGCACGGCGCTCGGCAAAGGTCTCCTTCTTGGCGGGTGTAGCCGTCTCGGCGGCATCCTCGTCCACGTCGGAATCATCGTCGACGGCAGCAGCCTTCTTGGGCTTAACCGGTGCCGAAGCGGCCTCGCTCACCGGATCGATAATCTCGGACTGAACAACGGCCGTCATCTTTTCCTGCGTCTCGCGGAACTGACGGATGGCACGGCCGATCGTGCGGCCCATCTGTGGGAGCTTATCCGGGCCAAACAGCAAAAAGCCGAAGACCACGATGATCGCGAGCTCACCCTCTCCAATACCAAACACACATACCTCCAAGGCTCGATGTGAGTCGAGCCCGCACCGCGCCATTCGGCCGGAACTCGTCTATTCATTCGGTCAAGTATAGCGCCCGGACGCCAAAACGTCCGAGCGCATCACAAACATATGCCAAACGGCACGCCCTTTTGGGGGCAAAGATTATGCAGCGGTGATCGAAATCTCTTGGTCGACACCCAACAGCTGAACCACGCGCATCACCGGGGGCTGCACATTGGTGCAGCTAAAGCGCTTGCCGTGGTCGACCGCGTGGTGTGCGGCGCCCACGAGCACGCCAATGCCCGTCGAATCGATGTAGCTCACCTGGGCAAAATCGAGCTCAACGGCCTCAGTGGGCTGCTCGAGCGCCAGGTCGATGGCATTGCGCAAGCTATCGGCGTTAGAGATATCGATCTCGCCGGCCACCTTAATGGTGTAGAGCTCTGGCGTGGGGTTGGTGGAAATACCCAAATCCATGTATACGCTCCTTTACGTATCGAAAGTGCGGATAGTACGGGAAGCCGCGCGTTAGGCGCACTCGGCACGCGCAAGCTCGGCAGCGACGAGCTTAACGGCCAGCACCAGCACATCGAGCGCGGCCTCCAGGTCCTCGACCGTGGGATAGCTCGGCGCGATGCGGATGTTGGTGTCGCGCGGATCCTTGCCATAAGGCCAGGTGGCACCAGCCGGCGTGAGCTTGACGCCCAGGTCGGCACAAAGCGCGGCGACCTTCTGGGCCGAGCCCTCGGGACCATCGAAGCTTACAAAGTAGCCGCCGCGGGGATGCGTCCAGGTGGCGCAACCCGTATCGCCCAGGCCCTCGGTGAGCTTGCGCTCAACGGCCTCAAAGCGCGGGCGCAAGAACTCGGCATGCTTTTTCATGTGCTCCTTGACCGCCTCGATGGTGGGAAGGAAGCGCACGTGGCGCAGTTGGTTGAGCTTATCAGCACTGATGAGGCCGGCCTTCAGGCGCTTGGAGAACTCGGCGATGACCGCGGGGCTCGCACCGATAAAGCCGATACCGGCGCCCGGGAAGGTGATCTTGGACGTCGAGGCAAAGGCCACCACGCGGTCCTCGGTGCCCGCCGCGCGGGCAAGATCGAAGATGTTGGCGAGCTCGTCGGTCTCGTCGTACAGGTCGTGCACGCAGTAGGCGTTGTCCCAGAAGATGCGGAAATCGGGCGCGGCCGTGGGCATCTCGACCAGGCGACGCACGGTGTCCTCGCTAAAGGTGATGCCCGTGGGGTTGGAATACTTGGGCACGCACCAGATGCCCTTGATGGAATCGTCGGCGGCAACAAGGCGCTCGATTTCGTCCATATCGGGGCCGTTGTCGGTCATCGCGACGGGAACGTTCTCGATGCCCAAGTCGGCGGTGATGCCAAAGTGGCGATCGTAGCCGGGAACCGGGCACAGGAACTTGACCTTCTTGCCGTCGTGCGCTGCCTCGTAAGCCTCCCAGGGCTCGCTGCCGCACGAGCCACAGCGCCAGAACATGCCGGCGATGTCGTGCTCGATCAGCAGGCTCGACGAGCCCAGCACGAGTGTCTGCTCAGCGGGGCAGCCCAGGAACTCCCCTGCCAGCTTGCGTGCCGAGGGAATGCCCTCAAAGCAGCCGTAGTTGGAACAATCGACGTTGCCGTCGTGCAGATCGGCATCGGCATTGAGGATATCGAGCATGGGTCGAGAGATGTCCACCTGGGAGGGCGACGGCTTGCCGCGGGCCATGTCGAGCGCCAGGCCCTTGGCCTTGACCTCGGCGACCTCGGTTTTGAGTGCCTCGATGGCGGCATCGAGTTCGGTGGTTTCCATCTTCTGGTAGATCGTCTGCATGGGTGCGACCTTTCGCGAAGCGGGACGTTGCAGTTCGTCTAAGTATAGACCGCCACCGCCGCAACGGTATGAAGCCGTGATAGATTAAGTCCATCGCAATAAATTACGAATCGCCGCGCATGCCGGCGTGAGGCGCCCAAGGAGGCACTATGGAGTACGGTTCGTTTAGGGCCGAGGAATTCGGCGACCTGCAGCGCCTGGTCGACGGACTGTTTTACGACCGCCACGCCATCGACCGCCTGGATCTGATCGTACAGGCCGAAATCTTGGACCTGGCACCCGATCTCATGGAAATCGTGAACCTGCTACCGCCCGGCTATTACGACCGCCAGTCACTTTGCGACCAGCTCAACTCCGCCTTGGCCGCCCACGGCTGGGGCGCCATCTACGGCACCGTGGAATAAACCTAGTCATTGGGGCCTGTGGTCAAAAAATAGCAAATATGAGTACTGTTACTTTTTTAGTAACAGCGATTTTGAATTAAAAAGGCCAGTCTTGGCCTTTTGTGTCCGGTTTTGGAAGGATGCATCAGCATTTTTCGTCCAGCCACGCAATCGTTAATGCACAGACAGAATAGATTTGTACATTATTTTTCGCGCCTAAAATGAAACGCCGTTTGTGACAGTACTCACAAACGGCGTTTTTTGGCCACTGGGGTGTCCGGCAGGTGGCAAGTACCACTCAAAACCGCGTTTTACACGCGCTCGAGCAGGCTCTGGCGTCTGTTTCTACGCGCCTACTCGTTCTTGGGCGCGGGGTGCTTGCAGATCACACTCATGTAGATCATGCCAAGTACGGCCGCGGTGACAGAGCCGGCGAGAATAGCGGCCTTGGCAGCCAGAACCTCAAACTGGGCCGTCGGGAAGGCGAGGCCGCTGATGAGAATCGACATGGTAAAGCCGATACCGCCCAGAATGCCCACGCCGGCAATCATATGCCAGTTGACATTGTGCGGCAGCTCGCAGGCCTTGAGCTTGACCAAGGCGAACGTCATGCCAAAGATACCGATCGGCTTGCCCAGCAGCATGCCAAAGTACACGCCGAGCGTCACCGGGTCGGTGAGTAGCGTGCTCATGTCCACGCCCACTAGGCGAACCTGTGCGTTCACGAACGCAAAGATCGGCAGAATCACAAAGTTAACCGGCGTGGAGATCAGACGCTCCATGCGGATGAGCGGCGGGGTCACGCGGTGCATGACGCGCTCGACCTTGGTGGTCGAGACGGTAAAGTCATGCTGGCCCAGGATGTGTGCCTCGTCGTCGTAGCGGTCATCGAGCAGCGGCAGGCACTCGCCCAACCAATCGGTGAGGCTATCGAGCTTGACGCCGCACTTGGCCGGGATGGTGAAGGCCAGGATGACGCCGGCAAGCGTAGCGTGCACGCCGCTCTTGAACATGCAGAACCACAGCAGCAGGCCCAGCACCGAGTACGGGGCAAGGCGGTAATGCTGCGTCTTGTTGAGCCACACGAGCGCGCAGGTCACAAGCGCGGCGGCGCCCAACCAAAACGGATTGGGGCTCTGACCGTAGAAGATGGCGATGGCGGCGATGGAGATGAGGTCGTCGGCGATGGCGAGCGTCGAGAAGAACACACGCACGCCGTTGGGCACGCGATTGCCCAAAAGCGACAGCACGCCCAGCGCAAAGGCAATATCGGTTGCCATGGGAATGGCCCAGCCGTTGTGCGCGCCGGCATGGTTAAAGATCAGGTAGATGCAGGCGGGAACGACGACGCCGCCCACGGCCGCCAGCATGGGAAGCATGGCCTGGCGCGGGTTTTTGAGCTCGCCGACCGTCATCTCATACTTGAGCTCAATGCCCACCAACAAAAAGAAGATCGCCATGAGGAAGTCGTTGACGAAAAGCTCAACGGTGAGACCGGCCGTAAGGTTGCCCAGACCCACATACAGCGGGGTCTCCAAAAAGTGATGGATGGCCTCGTAGGCATCGGTGTTGGCGCAAATGACGGCGGCGATGGCGGCGAAGACCATGACGGCGGCGGAAATCGTGCCGTTCTCGGTGATGCGCTCCCAAATGTCGTGGCGCTCAAAACGCTTGCGCTCACGAACGTTAAACAGCTGCTCGGGTGCTGCCATGGGCGGCTCCTTTCACGGGAAAGCTCCCGTCTTAAAAAAGCACGGCCCGCCCAAGTGGCGGTGCCGCGCTCTAACGTATTACGCTTGCATCTAGCCTACCCTGCACGACAGGCACGCAGGCGTGGCCGAAAAGCGGAACCACAGGTTGAACATTATTTGTTCAACGGCACGGGCACGCCTGTCCAAGAGACGACGCAGCGCCGTGCACAAAAAACGACCGGAGCGCGGGGCGTCCGCGATCCGGTCGTGGCGTTTGGTCAACTAAACCTAGCAGGCGGCCATGATGGGGGCAGCGACCTGCTTCTTACGGGAGAGGACGCCCGGCATCCAGACGCCGTCGTGCTCGTCGGCAATGCCCAGGCCCTTCTGAGCGGCCTCGGTCTCGCCCTCGAGCAGGACCTGCGAGCCCTCCTCCATGATGTCGGTGACGCACAGGACAATGCCGTCGGCGCCCTTCTCGGCGGCGTAGGCGCGCATGGCCTCGCGGATCTCGTCGATCATGCCGAGTGCGCGGCTCTTGTCGACGGTCTCGTACTGGCCGATGAGCAGCTTCTTGCCAGCGGGCTCGAACATCTTGATGTCGTTGCCGACCATCTCGGCTGCGGTGAAGGAGCCGGACGGACGGGTAAGGAATACCTCCATGCCAAACTTGACCGGGTCGACGCCCACCTGCTCGCCGAGCTTGGCGGCAACGGCGCGGTCGACATCGGTGGTGGTGGGACTCTTGAGCATGAGCGTATCGGTCATCATGGCCGAGAGCAGCAGCTTGGCCTGGACGTCGGAAAGCTCAACGCCGAGCACGCCGGCGAGCTTGGTGACGATGGTGCAGCTGGAACCCCAGGGCAGGCAGATGTAGTGCAGCGGGCCGGCGGTCTCGAAATCGCCGATGCGGTGATGATCGACGACGCCAAAGACCGTGGCGTCCTTAAGGCCGGCGACGGACTGGGCAGACTCGTTGTGGTCGGTGAGGACGACGAGCTGACCGGCCTCGACGGACTCGATCACGCGGGGCTCGGCGATGCCGGCGTCGGCGAGCAGCTTGGCGGACTCGGCCGGAAGCTGACCAAGGGCGCAGGCCTCGTAGGTGTTGCCGGCATACTCAACCTGGTTGAGCAGCTGGGACAGGACGACGGCGCTCATAATGGCGTCGTTATCGGGGTTCTGGTGGCCAAAGACAAGAACGTTTGCCATGGATATCCTCCACTTGATATGTGTACTTGGACGTAGCTATGGTAGCACGCCGATGCCGAGCCTTCGCAGACGGAAGGGCTACGGCATATTTTGGGGCAGGCATGGAGGCCAAGGCTGTCCCTTTTGCACCATGTTGGTGCAAAGTAACCTGGCCCCCTTGCACCAGCTATTTGCCGGCGGCGCGCAGGGCTACGTAAGCGGCACCGATGATGCCGGCGTCGTTGCCGAGCGAAGCGACCTTAATGGGCGTCTCGCGCGAGGCGGAGAGCGCGTACTGCTTAAAGTGCTCGCGGACCTTGTCGAGGTAGACATCGGCCGAAGCGGAAGCACCGCCGCCGATCAGGAACATCTCGGGATCGACCACGTTGGCGATAAGTGCCAGAGCACGACCGAGATAGTCAGCCATGGTATCGGCAGCTGCCAGCGCGAGCTTGTCGCCCTCGCGGCAGGCCTGGAACACGTCCTTGGAATCGGAGGGGCCGGTGAGCTCGATGGGCTCGACGCCCGCCTTCTTGCACTCGGCCAGGTAATTGCTCACCACGCCGGTGGCGCTGGAATACTGCTCCAGGTGGCCATGGCCGCCACAGCCGCAGGTGCGCTCCTCGGCCGGGTTCAGGCACATGTGGCCAATCTCGCCGCCGGCACCCACAACGCCCGATACCACGTCGCCGTTAACGATAACGCCGCCGCCCACGCCGGTACCGATGGTGACCATCACGACGTTCTGCACGCCCTTGGCAGAACCGAGCCAGGCCTCGCCCATGGCAGCGGCGTTGGCATCGTTCTCATACTTAACGACCGCATCGGGGCAGTGCTTCTGAATGGCGACCCTCAGCTCGGGCAGGTTAATGGCAATGTTGGCCTTGACCTTGGCATCGCCCGACGCCGGGATGGGGCACGGAACGGCCAGGCCGATGCCCGCCACAAAGGCACGCGGAATCTGCGCCTTGGCGACCACCTGGTCGATAGCCTCGGTCACCGCGGCAAAGCCCGCAGCGTCAACGATAGGAGGCGTGGGCACGCTGGCCTTGGCAAGCAGGTTGCCGTCCTCGTCGAACAGGCCCTCCTTAACCGAAGTGCCGCCGACGTCGATGCCGATGTAGTACTGCTTAGGTTCCATGGGAGCCCACCTTTCTCGTTTAAACATTGCCTGTATGGTACCGCTCTCAAGACAAAAACCCGCCAAAAAGGGACAGGTTTGTTTTGGCAGGTTTTATCTGGGGAAACGTCCGCCCGCTCAACGAGCAATGACGCTCAGCAACTCGCCAAACAAAAAGCGCCGGGAGAGGGAGACTCCCGGCGCCTGCAAAAGGGACTGGATTGTATGCGAACCGCACGATCCGTCGCGGCGAAAACGCCAGCTAGGCCTTGAGTGCCTGTAGCTGTTTGTGGACCTCAATGAGCTCCGTGGCCATGACGCGCATGGTCTCGGTGCCGGCCATCTGGTCCTCGGCGTGCAGCAGAATCAGCGGGGCCTCGCCGTTGCGCTCGCCATTGGCCTCCTTCTTAAGAAGTCCCATGTGAACATCGTGGCCGCCGTTATAGGCCTCGTCGCCCTGCTTAATGAGCTCCTCGGCGGCGTCGAAATCGCCCTCCTTGGCCTTCTGCACGGCGTTGATGTACATGCTCTTGGCGGTACCGACGTAGCTGATGATCTCGAAGCAGGTCATCTGCAGTTCGTTCATATCCTCCATGCGCTGCACCTAGCCCATCACGCTGACGCAGTGGTCGATGATGCCGGCGGCGTTCATGCGGCCATAGTCGACCATGTTGATGACCTCGACCGGGAAACGGCCGGCGGCCTCCTTCTCAAAGTCGCCCTTGGTGTAGCCGATCTGCGGGCCGAGCAGCAGGATGTCGCACTCGTCCAGGTGATCGTGGGCCTCATTCATAGGACGGGCTTCGACCTCGATGTCCAGACCACGGCTCGCGACCTCGGACTGCATCTTCTGGACCAGCAGACTCGTGGACATGCCGGCATTGCAGCAAAGCATGATCTTCTTCATGGTTTCCTCCTTATAACTGCGCGGCGCGCAGACGACAAACTGGATAAATCCTTGTGGTTATCTTTCCCCTGTTTTGCACGTTTAGGCAAAAAAGGAGATACGGGTACCGGTACCAAGCATCGGTACCCGCAAGGGTGGAATGGACAAACGCTAGGCGTTCTGCTCGGCGAGGGCCTCCTGCTTGGCGATGGCCTTCTCGGAGATCCTCATAAAGGGCAGGTAGACAGCCATGCCGATGACCAGCTCCAGAGCCTGCCACACGCCGGCGCGCCAGTCAAAGCCCGTAGCAAGCAGGGCGTTGATGACGGGCGGCATGGTCCAAGGCACCTGAGCGATGCAGGGGCTGATGATGCCAGCGCAGGTCAGGCCATAGGTGACACCGATGAACAGGTCGGGAAGAAGCACGAACGGAATCATGAGCGGCAGGTTGTACACGATGGGGTAACCGTAGATGACCGGCTCGTTGATGTTGAACAGGCCAGGCAGAATGGCCATCTTGGCAACGGTCTTGGAGGCCTTGTTCTTGGAGAACAGGAAGGTGTCGAGCAGCAGCATGAGGGTGCAGCCCGAGCCGCCGATGAGGGCGAAGCTGTTGACGATCTGCATGTTCATGTAGTGATCGGGCTGGATGGTACCGCCGGCGGCAAAGGTAGCCATGTTGTCGACGATGAGCATGGTCAGGATCGGCTCGACGGTAGCGCCCGAGATGGTGGACTGGTGAATACCAACGCAGAACAGCAGGTTGGCGAGGGTGTAGATGAGGATGACAGCCCACGGACCGGCGTTCATGATGCTCTTGAGCGGGTTGGAGATGCAGGTGGAGATGATGGTGCACAGGTCGGTGCCGGCGCAGACGGCGAGCAGGGCCGAGGCGATAGCGAAGATCGAGAGGTTGAGCAGCATTGGGATCATGACGTTGAAGGAGTTGGAGACCGCAGGAGGTACGCCCTCGCCCAGCTTGACCTTGAGCTTCTCGACGCCCGAGATCTTGATGAAGAGCGTCGTGGAGAGCAGGGCGATGATGATGGCCGAGAACAGGCCGTTGGTACCGGTGTTGGCGGTCGAAAGGGCACCGGTGACCTCGGCAGAGGTGATCTTGTCGGTGAGAAGCGGGCTCGTGGCGGCAAGGGTGGCGGTGATCTGCTGCGGCATCATGATGACGAAGGCAGAGATAGCGACAACCACGCAGGCAAGCGGGTTATCGAAACGCTCGTTCTTGGCGAGGCTGTAGCCAATCAGACCGGCCAGGATAATGGCGGACACGTTAAGGGTGCCCAGGGTGATTGCCGAGCCCCAGGTCTGGAGGTTGGCGAGGCCCGCCGCATCGAGCGGGAACAGAGGGAACACGACGTTGTTGATAAGAACCGCGATACCCGCAAGGATATAGAGCGGCGTGATGGTCGCGAAGGCATCGCGCAGGGAACGCAGATGAACCTGGTTTCCCACCTTCGCAGAGACCTCGGCAAATTTGTCGAGGAAGCTCTTTCCGTTGTCACTGGCCATGATTGCTCCTAACTTTCAAATCCGGCCTTTTCCTATGCGCACGGTGGTCTGTCGCCCTCTGCCACCAGATGTGCCAATGTTATTGCGCGTTTGCGCAGGGGCTGAGCGCCCGTTTTGGGGCTGAGCGCCCGATCGCTAATCCACCACGTGGGTCGTGGCGACCTGCTTGAGCCAAGCTGCCGATTTCTTAAGACGGCGCTGATAGCCGTCCATGAGGTCGACCTCGACAAAGCCATAACGGTTCTTGAAGGCATTTGCCCAGGACCAGTTGTCAATGACGGCCCAGTAGTGGTAGCCGCGGCACTTGGCCCCTTCGTCAATGGCCTTGGCGACCCACTCAAGGTGCTGGCGCACAAAGTCGACGCGATAGTCGTCCTGAATGGTTCCCTCGGCGTCACGATTCTTGTACTCGTCCATGATGCCGATGCCGTTCTCGGAGACGAACCACTCAAGATCGGGATAGTTCTTGGCGCAGTCCATGCCAAAGTCGTAGAGGCCCTTCGGGTAAATCTCCCAGCCGCGGCTCTTGTTCATGACGGCATCGGGCCACACGTACTCGTCGGCAAAGTGCGGCAGACCGTACTGGTCGATCTTGCTCGCCGGCGCCTGGACGCGCGTGGGATGGTAGTAGTTGCAGCCAAGCCAGTCAACGACGCCCTGCTTGAGGATCTCCTGGTCACCGGCGCGGAACGGAAGCTTGACGCCGCCCTCGGCCAGGCTGTCGAGCACGTCGGCGGGAAGCTCGCCCTTGGTGATAAGGTCGAGCCACCAGCGATTGTTGATGCCGCTGGTCATACGCACGGCCTCGAGGTCTGCCTCGCTGGGGTTCTCCTTGGTGTAGACCGGGGTGAAGCAGTTGATCATGCCGATCTTGGCATCGGCGCGAACGGCGCCCTTGTCATAGGCCTTGCGATAGTTGGCAACAGCCAGCGCGTGCGCCAGCGAAATGTGGTACTGCACGGTGCGAGCACGGTTGAAGTCGTGGAGCTGCGGGAACCACACGCCCTCCTGGTAGCGCTGCTCGGGCTCGACGATGGGCTCGTTAAAGGTAAACCAGTACTTGATCTCTTGACCGAACTCGCGGAAGGCGACGTCGGCGTAATGCGCGTAGGCCTCGACGACCTCGCGGCTCTCCCAACCGCCACGGTCAAAGAGATAGGTGGGCATATCGAAGTGGTAAAGGTTGACGAACGGCTCCAGGCCTGCCTCGCGGGAAGCGCGGAACAGCTCGTGGTACCACGCAGCACCCTCCTCGTTGAGGTTGCCGTCGGCATCGAGCAGGCGGCTCCACTGGATGGAGGTGCGATAGGTATCCAGGCCCAGGTCCTTCATGATGCGAAGGTCGTCCTTGTACTTGGCCATAAAGTCGTTACCGGCATAGGAACCCACGCGGTTATAGAACGAGCCCAGATCCTGCATGGACCAGGTGTCCCACAGGTTCTCGAGCTTGCCGCCCTGGTTCCACTGGCCCTCGGTCTGCGGACCGGACATGGCCGCGCCAAAGAAAAAGTCGCTGGGCAGCTGATACTGTGCCATCGAAGTCCTCGCTTTCGTGTCTTTGAGCCTCCGATTGGAGGCGGGTTTGCTTTGGCGGGTAATCCGGCGCGGGCGCGCACCGGATTACCCGGATATCCGACCCACCAAAACAAATCCGTCTCCAAGCGGTACAGGCGATGCTCATGCATCTCGCTTGTTATCTATAACTATAGTGCTCTAATTTTTTATGTAAAGCGTCTTTTTTGTTTTTCTTTCTCGAACTTCTTTGATTAAAGCCATATAGATGCTTTTATAGTAGGTATACTTTCTTTTACAGGCATTCATGTTAGAAAGGGGGTTCCATGATTCCCAAATATGAGTCAATAGCTGCGGATATTCGTCGCAGTATCGAGGATGGCGCCCTTAAGCCCGGCGACAAGCTACCCACTGTCGTTGAGTTCTGCGAGCTGTATGGCGTTTCCAAGATCACCGTCAAACGAGCAATTGAGCAAATTACCGAGGAAGGCTTGGTCACGAGCCGTCGCGGATCGGGCACCTACGTCAAGGACACCGCGGGGCTTCCCGGCAAAGCGTTTTTCCAAGGCAGAAACGACCGCGCGCAGGGCTTTACCTACGAGCATCGCGGTGAGAAGGTTGCCTCGGTGGTCTACGATTTCTCGATCGTCAATCCGCCGGCAGAGGTTGCCTCCCAGCTGGGAATGGCCGAAGACGACTTTGCCTATCACATCGTGCGCGTACGCGAGGTCGATGGCCTGCCCATCGTTATCGAGTACACCTATATGCCGCTCGAGCTGATCCCGGGCCTGAAGAAAAAGGACCTGTACGCGTCGGTCTACAGCTATATCCGCGAGCAATGCGGGCTTAAGATCTCGAGCTTCCACCGCACCATTCGTGCCGTGGCGGCAACCGAGGAAGAGGCCAAGCGCCTGAACACCAAGCCCGGCTCTCCCCTGCTCGAGCTCAACCAGATTGGCTTTTTGGACAGCGGCGCCGCGTTTGAGTACTCGATTTCGCGCAACGTGGGCGACCGCTTTGAGCTGCACAACGTAACGTTGGCTTAAGTTTGTAATCCGGCAGGCGCTCGCTTTGAGCCGTTTTTCGCGAGGTGCCTGCACAACCTGATGGGGGTATGCACATGTCCGATTTGATTAAACTCACGCCGATCTTCCACGAGAAGATTTGGGGCGGCCGCCAGCTGGAGACCGTCTTTGGCTATGACATTCCCGAGGGTCCCATCGGTGAGTGCTGGGCCATCTCGGCGCACCCCAACGGCGATTGCCAGATTGCCGAGGGTCCGTACGCCGGCCACACGCTGTCGTGGCTGTGGGCCGAGCATCGCGAGCTCTTTGGCAACTGCGAGGGCAAGGAGTTCCCGCTGCTCATTAAGATTCTGGACGCCAAGGACGACCTGTCGATCCAGATCCACCCCAACGACGAGTACGCCGCCGAGCATGAGAACGGTAGCCTGGGCAAGACCGAGTGCTGGTACGTGCTGGATTGCGAGCCCGGCGCCACGATCATCGTCGGCCAGCGCGCACATGACCGTGCCGAGGCCGCGCAGATGATCGAAGAGGGTCGCTGGGACGACATGCTCAACGTGCTGCCGATCCACAAGGGCGACTTTTTCCAAATCGACTCCGGCACCGTTCACGCCATCAAGACCGGCACGCTGATTCTGGAGACGCAGCAGTCGAGCGACGTGACGTATCGCCTGTACGACTACGACCGCCCGGGCACCGACGGCAAACTGCGCCCGCTGCACATTGAGCAGAGCCTGGACTGTATCAACTTTAACGCGCAGGCCCCGACCGACGGCACCGTGACCGCACCCGAAGTCAATGGCGTGACCGAGCTCGAGTCCAACCCCTGCTACACCGTCGACCGCGTTCGCGTGGACGGCAGCAAGACCCTGGAGCAGCGCTGGCCCTTCATGTGCCTCTCGGTCATCGACGGCAAAGGCACCGTCTGCGGCGACTCCGTCCACAAGGGCAGTCACCTACTGGCGCCGTCCACCGTGAACAAGATTGAACTCGAGGGCACCATGGAGCTGATCATCAGCCATCTGTAAGCCGCAGAAACAACCCAAAACGCAACAAGGGACTCCCCCGTTCTTCAACGGAGGAGTCCCTTGCCATATCTATTTATCAGCCCACCCGGCTCTCCAGACCAAAAAGCGAACGAGCAGAGCGATGTTCGCGAGCTGCATGCCGTAACGCCACAAGGAAGAGGGCGCGACGGGGGCTTTGGTCGATCGCGAGTTCCGCACGAGCCGGAGAGCACTTAATGTGCTCTCCGTGCGAGCAGGACTGTCCGAGCAGGCGACCAAAGCCCCCGGCGTGCCCGGTCAACCTCGCAGTTAGGCATTCAGCTTAACGATCGGCGCAAAGCCCTTCATCAGCTTTTTGGTCTGGCCGGTCTTCTCGAATTGGACCTCGATCATGTCTCCGACGACCGAGATCACGGTACCCGTGCCAAAGGTCTTGTGGCTCACGGTGTCGCCCGCGGCAAAGTCCTGCGCCGCGCTGGCACGATCGACCTTGCGCTCCACCGTCGGCGACACCTTGGACGACGGCTTTTTGGCGCGCGGCGCACCCGAGCCAAAGGTCGAGGCGACGCGGCCGGCATCGGGCGAAACGCCGCGATGGCGCTCGGTTCCGTAGCTGCTGCCGCCAAAGAAGTCGTCGAAACTCGAACCGCCGCGCGAACCGGAACCGCCGGTCGAGCGCGTGCGCGAGCCAAACACCTTGCCGCCGTACATGTCCGAGCCCATGCCCGAGCCAAAGGTGCCGTGACGGTCGCCACGCTTCTCCCAGCCTGTGCCCTCAAAGCCGGCAGAACCGATGCCACTAAACTCGATATCCTCAAACGGAATCTCGTTGAGGAAGCGCGAACGCGGGTTAGCCGAGGTCGAGCCGTAGGTGCGGCGCGTGGCCGCATAGGTTAGGAACAGGCGCTTGCGAGCGCGCGTGATGGCGACGTAGGCCAAGCGGCGCTCCTCCTCGAGCTTGCCCGGGTCATCGCTGCCGCCAAAGTCGTGCACGTGCGGGAAGATGCCCTCCTCCATGCCGGCCACGAAGACCGCCGGGAACTCCAGGCCCTTGGCGGAGTGAATGGTCATCATGGTGATGGCATGCGTCTCGCCGGCGAGAGAGTCCAAGTCGGAGCGCAGGGCCAGCCACTCCATGAGCGCCGGCAGCGCTTTGCAGGTGAGCGGTCCATAAGTGCGCTCAATCTCGTCGGCATGCACGGCGCCGGCCGGCAGCTCCGTCGGCGCGGCATAGGCATTGCCCGCGATGGCAGCAGCCAGAGCATCCTGCGGCGACAGCGCCGGGGCGGCCAGGCTATCGAGCGGATTGGAGCCCGCAGCGTCGCGAGCACCGACGAGTGCCTCAAATGAAGACGCGGGCGCAGACGGGCCTGGCTCCGGTGCGGGCGCGCTCACCACGACGGGCTCGGGCTCAGCGCCAGCGAGCACATCGGCAACGCCAGCCGCACGCAGCTCTTCCAAGCTCTCGAGCGTACCCTCGATATCCTCGTGCGTCTCCTCAAATTCGGCTGCAACGCCCAAGAATTCCTGGATGTTCTCGGCGCGGCTCTCGGACTCCATGGTGCCCTCGGCGCGGAACGCCTGCAGCAAGCCCGTCTTATCGACAATCATCTCGACGACGTCCTTGAGCTCGCCGTCCATGCGACGGCCCTCGCGCACCAGTGCCACAAAGCTCGACAGGCCGTTACGCACCTTGGCGCTAAACATGCCCGTCTCGGCCGTCGCAATCTCGCAGGCCTGGAAGAACGAGCAGCGGTTGTCGCGCGCAAGCTGCTCAATCTTTTGGATCGAGGTGGAGCCGATACCGCGGCGAGGTGTGTTGATGACGCGCTTGACGCTCATCTCGTCGGCCGGGTTCACGATCATCTTGAGGTAGGCCATGACGTCGCGGATCTCGGCACGGTCGAAGAATCGCGTGCCGCCCACGATCTTGTAGGGCACGCCCGCGCGCAGGAACATATCTTCGAGAATACGCGACTGGGCGTTGGTACGGTAGAACACGGCGATGTCGTCGTAACTCGTGCCTTTGGCATGCAGTTTCTCGATCTCACCGGCAATCCAGCGGCCCTCGTCGCGCTCATCGCTCGCCTGGAAGGCCTGAATCTTCTCGCCATCGCCCTCGGCCGTAAACAGGCGCTTCTCCTTGCGCTGCGAGTTGTGACGCACCACGGCGTTGGCGGCGCTCAGGATATGACCCGTGGAGCGGTAGTTCTGCTCTAGCTTGACGGTCTTGCAGTTTTTAAAGTCCTTCTCAAAGTCCAGGATATTGGTGATGTCGGCGCCACGCCAGCTATAAATGGACTGGTCGTCGTCGCCCACGACCATGAGGTTTTGGTACTTGGCGGCCAGCAGGTTGGCGATCTCGTACTGGACGTGGTTGGTGTCCTGATACTCGTCGACGCTAATGTAGCGGAAGCGCTCCTGGTACTTGTCGAGCACCTCGGGGCGGGTGCGCAGCAGCTCGAGCGTGCGCACGAGCAGGTCGTCGAAGTCCATCGCGTTGGCGGCGCGCAGGCGGCGTTCCAGCTCCAGGTAGACCTGCGCGGCCTTTTTGTCATTGGGGCTGTCGGCGGATTTGAGCATGTCCTCGGGGCCGATCATGGCGTTTTTGGCCGAGCTGATCTTGCTGCGGATCATGTTGATGGGGAACTGCTTTTGCTCGATACCGAGCGCCTGCATAATGTCGCGCACCATGCGCTTTGAGTCATCGTCATCGTAGATGGTGAACTGACCGGTGTATCCCAGCAGGTCGGCGTCCTCGCGCAGCATACGCACGCACATGGCATGGAAGGTGCATACCCACATGCCACGGGTGCCGCTGGGAATGAGTGCCGCCAGACGCTCACGCATCTCGGCCGCGGCCTTGTTGGTAAACGTGATGGCAAGGATCTGCCAGGGCTTAACGCCCAGGTCGCCGAGCATATGTGCGATACGGAAGGTCAAGACGCGGGTCTTGCCCGAGCCGGCGCCGGCAAGGACCAGCAGCGGGCCCTCGGTGGTCAGGACCGCCTCGCGCTGAGCGGGATTAAGGCTGTCGATGTCGACGAGCGGCTTGGCGGGCTTGGGTGCCGGCGCGGGAGCGTCGTAGATGTCGAGCGGGACGAGCTCGGGCTCCGGCGCAGCGGGGGCGGTGTATGCATCGAGCGGCACGGGTTCCGGCGTGGGCGGCACGGGTACCGCGGCGTTCTTTTCCCAGGGCAAGGGCTGGGTCATGGGCGACTCCTCATCTGACGGACGGCGCGCCTGCGGGCAGCGCCATAGTTTGAGCCGTACCAGTATACCGAGCCGCGCGGACACCGACGCAAATCACACCACGACTCCGTGCGCCGCCGTCAGGCCCGCCCCAACGGATTTGGTGCAATGGGGTCAGGTTAGTCTGCACCAATCTATTGACAATCACGAAACCGCCGATGTCATGGCAGCAGCAGCGAGCGACGGTCAGGGCGAACAAATTGGCATGAAAAGGGGGCGGCATAGACCTTTTGGTCATGCCACCCCCTTTGAATGACAAGTCGTCGCCCTGACCGCCGCGCAGCGTCGACTAAGTTAGAGGCCGAGCATCGGCTCCAAGACGAAGAAGTACGCAAGCACCACGATGCCCAGAATGATGCGGTAGACGCCGAAGCACTTGAAGTCGTGACGGCGGACGAAGCCCATGAGCCACTTAATGGCGATGAGCGAAACCACAAAGGCCACAACGCAGCCCACGCCCAGGATAGCGACCTCGTTGGCGCCAAAGGTACCGCCCTTGATGAAGTACTTGACCAGCTTGAGTGCACTCGCGCCAAACATGACGGGAATGGCCAGGAAGAACGTAAACTTGGACGCCACCGAACGCGTGCAGCCCAAAAGCAGGCCGCCGATGATGGTGGAACCGGAGCGCGACGTGCCCGGAATCAGCGAGAGCACCTGGAAGCATCCGATGCCCAGTGCGGTCTTCCAACTTAGGTCCTCGAGCGTGGTGATGGAACCAAAGTCCAAATCCTCGTCATCGCCCTCATCCTCAGCGGTAGCCGCGGCGGGCGCCGCAAAGTGCGCACCGGCGGGACGTCCACCCGACACCACGGCACGCGAACCAAACGAACCGGCAACGGCCATTTCCTCGCGCTTGCTCGCGCGCCAGTTCTCGATCACGATAAACAGCACGCCGTACACAATGAGCGCCAGCGCCACGACGGGAGCATTGTAGAAATGCTCCTCCATCCAGTCGTTGAGCGGCAGGCCGATCGCCGCCGCAGGAATGCAACCGAGCACAATCTTGCCCCACAGCACCCAGGTGTCGCGACGGCCCTCCTTGCCCTTGCTGGGCGAGAACGGATTGAGCTCATGGAAGAACAGCACACAGACGGCCAGAATGGCGCCGAGCTGAATCACGACCAGGAACATATTCCAGAACGTCTCGCTCACGTTCATCTTGACGAACTCGTCCACCAAGATCATGTGACCGGTCGACGAAACAGGCAGCCATTCGGTGATGCCCTCGACCAGGCCCATGAAGGCAGATTTTAGAAGCTCGATAATATCCAAAGGGACCCCCTCGTTAGACACCCGCCGATATTGTTCTGCGGACGGTGCGGGCGATGTCCCATTATCAACCGTTGGCGGCGCGCCTGCGCCTACCCTTACCAAAAAACTCGCCCGTTCACAGAATTGCGAGCGGTCAAACCCAAATCCTTGGGTATAACTGCAACAAGATAAAGTGTCCGGCGGCCAACGCGCTCGCGCCCGCCCGATGCACGAGCCCCGCGCCCGCGCGATAGACCAAGGAGGAAACCATGAACGAGGGCTACACCAAGGTATTTGTTTCACTCGACGGTACTGAGCAGCAGGATTTTGTGCTCGCACGCGCCATCAAGGTCGCCGCGAACAACGGCGCCAAGCTGATCATCGGCCACGTCATCGATTCCACGGCGCTCGAGAGCGCCGGTTCCTATCCGGTCGATCTGGTCAACGGCCTAGAGGAAGCATTTAAGAACTCCATCGCCAAGCAGCTCGAAGAGGCCAAGGCCAATCCCGATATTCCCGAGGTCGAGGTCATGATTCGCGCCGGCCGCATTCGCGAGACGCTCAAGGACGAGATGCTCGACGTGGTTAAGCCCGACCTGGTGCTCTGCGGCGCCCGCGGCCTGTCCTCGATCAAGTATGCGCTCCTGGGTTCGATTTCGACGTTCCTGCTACGCAACACCGACTGCGACATCTTGGTCGTGAAATAGCAAACGTACGCCTAACGCATCGCGGAGCGCAAGCCCGCGTGCCCAAGTCTTCCAAGAGCGGGGCCACAATTACGGTGGCCCCGCTTTGCTTTAGACTGAGAATTGCTCCAGAACCCTCATTCTCTCAACGGAGTCCGTCTGAATTTTCAGAGCGACCCTACCCAAATCTCCGGTTGCAGAGGCAAGTTCTGCAAGCTGGGCAGACACCCCTTCAGCCACTTCCGCCGCGATGTTCTTAATCATCTTGAGTGGTAGATGCAAATCTTGAGACATGAATTCGAAATCTTCAGGAGTCACCCCATCGATCACCCGGTGATCCCCAATATCAATCCCAAGATTATGGTCGTATCCCATTATCGTCGTGCAGACAATATCGTATGCAGGGGCCAACCTCTTTTCCCGCCAACTCGGACTATAAAGAAACGAATGGTTCTTGAGATGCGAGTCACAATTCCCCAACGCATAATCGACCATTACCTGACGAGCGAACATTTGAGTATCAGCAATTACGTTAGACGATTGCTCTCTTATCAATCGGCCGCAAAGAACCATATAGCAGCTATCGGGACGTGTCTCGTATTTCATATACGAAGGCCAGCCAACCGCTTGGCAAAAATCCTCCTGATGCAGCCTCAGAGGCACATCGAATCCGCTCATCGACGGCGGCTCATTGCTCCAGATTCTGTCATAACGCTCGGAAAAGAACGCACCAGGAATCGTATCCGAAGCTTCTGAACGGGCAATTTCAAGCCCAGCAGCAGACGCTGCCGTCATGCAAATTAATTCGTTGAACGGCAAATCCGGATGTTTAGTTGAAGCAATCTTGACTATGTGAGTCGAGGGGGCAGAGCCGAGCGGCAGCATCCAATCCCCCGACCCGGCCTTTTTTGCATCTTTACCGCGCGGTAAAAACCAACCGGTTTTAGACTGAGCGCCCGCCAACGACAGCCTCGAATCCTGCATATCATTTGCAATCTCAAACACTTCCGCCTTAGAAAGTGCCTCAAAATCCTCGTCTTGCAGAGGACGATAGCCCGGATCGTAGCTCGATTTCTCATCGCCGAGAAACCTCAAGGCACCAACGCACTCATCGCCCAAACGCTCGAGCATCGATAAATAGTCTGACTGGGGGATTTGAAAACGCATCGACAGCTCATGCCGAACCGGGCCCTCGGGAAGCATGCCCGAAAAGAAGGCCGAAAACTCATTGCTGGTATATGGGTCATGTCGCAAGGGAAGAGAAGCTGAGAGTGCGGCAGCATCGTCGCGTTCAAGATATCCCTCATCATATGCAAACGTCTCGTTTACGGGGTCGGCCCTCTCAAATTCTCCGACCAGCTCAAACGTTCCCCGATACTCACGATAAACCTTTAATGCCATGAACCGTCGCCCCTCTCCCTCAGGATCAAATCGACCCCCAAGCTGTTAGCGATTTGAAGGGTTTGGCGAAGATTGGCACCCGCCTTTCCACGCTCAAGCTCGCTCACAAAGCGCAAACTGCACTGGTTGAAATCAGCCACATCGCGTTGGGTATAACCGAGCTTCTTCCGGCGCTCACGCAAATATGCACCGAGTTCAGCTGGGTCAAAAATCGTTCGCTCATTCCAGTCTTGCATGCTAATCCCCTATGATTATCCCAAACGGGATAATCATAGCACATCATGATGGAATTATCCCGTTTGGGATATATGTCTTAACGTGAATGACGCTCCGGGACGTTACACCGCGACGACTACTCAAAGTATTGGAACTTGTTGGTCGAGAAGGCAAACGTGACGACAAAGCCTTCGCCGGCGTCGGATGCCGCGGTGACGTCGATGCCCATCTTGGAGCACAGGCGCGCCACCAGGTAGAGGCCAATACCCGTTGCGCGCTTGGTGGTGCGGCCGTTATCGCCGGTAAAGCCCTTCTCGAACACGCGCGGCAGGTCGGCCGCGCTCACACCACAGCCGTTGTCCGCGACGGTAAGCTCGATGCGCTCACTTGCCAGGCCCTCGTCCAGCAACGCGCCCGAAAACGTGATCTTCGCACCATCCTCACGCGCATATTTAATGCTGTTCTGAATGAGCTGGCCCAGAATAAACTCGAGCCACTTCTCGTCGGTAAACACCTCAAAGTCGAGGTTCTCGCACACCGGGGCCACATGCGCCGCGATGAGCTCGCGCGCGTTGGCCTTAATCGCGCCCGTCACCAAGGTCTTAAGATCCCAGCGGCGAATCAGGTAGTCGCGCTCCACGACTTCCGAGCGCGCGTAGTACAGCGCCTGGTCGATATAGCGTTCCACGCGAGCCAGCTCACGGCCCAGGTCATCCACACGTGACAGGTCGTCTTCGCTGCCATCCAGATTTTCCAAAATTAGATGGGCCGCCGCCAAGGGCAGCTTGGCCTCGTGGACCCAGCTCTCGATATAGTCGCGATAGTCATCGGTCTGGCGCCGGCCTTCGGCAACCTCGTCGCAGGCAGCTTTGCCCACCCGGCGCAAGACCTCGTACTCGAGCTCGCCCTCGGCATAGGTCGGGCATTGCACCATCTCCTGCACCCATGCGGGACTCTCGAGCTCCTCGGCCGCGCGCTCCAACTGACGCAGAAAACGGCGACGGCGAGCGTACTCGACCACGATGCCGAGCATACCGAAGATAAAGGACACGCCAACCGCCACGACCACGATAGAAACGGGTGCGCCGGCGACCGTCAGCACAAAGCAGCTCAGCAGCACGCCGCACGTCCACACGGCGACGGGAAGCAGCGCATCTTTAAAGAACTTGGCAAACGACATAGCCGGCCCCTAGACCGAATAGCCTTGGCCGCGGTGCGTCGTCAAATACCCCTTGATGCCGATTTTTTCGAGCGTGGTGCGCAGGCGGTTGATGTTAACGGTAAGCGTGTTGTCGTCCACGAAAGCGTCGGAGTCCCACAGGTCCTGCATGATGGCCGAGCGCGAAACGATCTTGCCCGCGCGGCTCAGAAGCAGCGAGAGGATACGCAGTTCATTTTTGGTGAGCTCGGTACTGTCGCCGGTTGCCGTATTGGTGACCATGGAGCGGGCGAGGTCGAGCTCCAATCCCTTGTGGACGAGCGTGCTGCGCTCGCCTGCCGCCGCGGTGCGACGCAGCAAGGCATTGATGCGCGCCACGAGCACACGGGCGCTGTAGGGCTTGGGAACAAAGTCGTCCGCGCCGAGCGTCATGGCCATGACCTCGTCGATCTCGGTCGTGCGCGACGTGAGGACGATGATGGGGACCTCGGATTCGCGGCGAACCTCGTGGCAGATATGCTGGCCGTCCTTGACGGGAAGCGTGAGGTCGAGCAGCACCAGGTCGGGCGCGGCGGCGAGAATATCGCGCGAGACATGCTCAAACGATTCGCAGGCCTCGACCTCAAAACCGGCACGCGCCAAAATGTCGGCGAGCTCGCGACGGATGGGCTCGTCGTCCTCAACGATATAGATTAGCGCCATGGATTCCGCTCCCCTCTTGGTTGTCTTGCCACCATTATGGCCGCGAAACTGCAGGTGTGCACCGCGCGCGGTACCAAGGTGACAGAACTGTTCGCGAGCGGGGGCGTTTTGTCCGCCTCGCACTCGCAGCGGTGGCGGGGACCAAAATGATTCTTAATCCCCGTCCCAGAAAAATCATTTAGCGGCGGGCACGGAGCTTTTCGTAGCCTTCGGCGAAGAAGGCGACCGTGGCGGCATCGGCCTCGGCGGCGTCCGTCTCGGTTGCGGGGACCACGCCGTGCTCGTCGCTCACTAGGAACAGCGCGCCCTTAAGCTGCGCGGGAATATCTACGCGCGTGACCGAGATGCCCTTGGTCTGGGCCAGCTGTTCGATGAGCGTCGCCGTGCCGCACAGGCACTCGTCCGCCGGCGCCACAAAGGCAAGCTCGCCGTTGTTGACGGCAGCGAGCAGCTCGGGCGCCACGCCGGTCTCGTCGGCCTCGGAGCGAGCCTCGGCAGAACGGGCACGCAGCGCCTTGGCCGACGTGTCGGCCAGCGGCTCGTACTCCCCCACCGTCATGGCGGCGTTGCCGTTGATATCGATCACCAGCATGAGCACGCCGTCGCGGGCGGTGTAGTCGCCCTCGGCAAGTGACCACTCAACGTGCTGCTTGGCCCAGCTGAGCATGTTATGGGTAAGTGGTTCGCCCTGCACCAGGCGCTCAGACAGCGCGCGGATGTGACGGTTGAGCATGGGCACCTTTTTGTTGGACATGCGCCAACGGCAGACAAGCGCGGGCTTGTCGAGCGTGAACTGCTCGACCGCCTCCTGATTGGCGCAAAAGTCCTCGTACGCACGCTGATCCTCGGCATTGCCAAACAGCTCGGCATCATCAATCTGGGGCATGGTTGTACCTTTCGTGTTAGTCATTCCGTCCTCTTATACCAAAAAGACGGCCCTCCAAACGGAGCAGCCGTCTTTTGCGGAGATTATTTTGTCCCGAGGCGAAACTTAGTGACGGAAGTGGCGAGCGCCCGTAAACACCATAGCAATATTGTGCTCATTGCAGGCCTGGATGCTCTCATCGTCGCGCTTGGAGCCGCCGGGCTGAATGATGCAGGTCACGCCGTGTGCAGCAAGCACGTCGACGTTGTCGCGGAACGGGAAGAACGCGTCGCTTGCACAGGCAAAGCCGCCCTTCTCCACGCCCTCGCGCTCGCAGAAGTCCTCGGCACGCTCGCAGGCAAGCAGCGCAGAGTCAACGCGGTTAGGCTGACCCGGGCCCATGCCAATGCCGGCCTTGCCCTTGGAAACCAAGATGGCGTTGGACTTAACGCCCTTGCAGACCTTCCAGGCAAACTCGAGCTCGGCCATCTCGGCGTCGGTGGGCTTGCGGTCGGTGGGGAACGTAAAGGTCGCGGGATCCTCGGTCACGTGGTCGACTTCCTGCACCAGCATGCCGCCGTCAATGGAGCGCAGCTCCACCTGGGCGCCGTGGTCCACGCCGCCGGTAGCCAGCACGCGCAGGTTGGGGCGCTTAGCCATGCGCTCGAGCGCCTCGGCAGTGTAGCTCGGGGCGATGATAACCTCGACGAACTGCTTGTTCTGATCGGCAAAGTGTTCGACCAGCTCATAGGGAACCTCGCGGTTGCAGGCGATGATGCCGCCGAAGGCGCTCTTGGGATCGCAGGCAAAAGCGCGGTCGTAGGCAGCCGTGATGTCCTCGGCAACGGCGGAACCGCAGGGGTTCTGGTGCTTGAGGATTACGCAGGCCGGCTCGTCGAACTCGCGGACCAGGTTCCAAGCGGCGTCGGCATCCAGATAGTTGTTGTAGCTGAGCGGCTTGCCCTGGATCTGCTTGGAGCCCACGAGCGGGAACTGCGAGCTCGCGGTGTTCTCGCAGCCCTCGGCAAAGCGATAGACTGTGGCTTTCTGCTGCGGGTTCTCGCCATAGCGCAGGTCGTCGACCTTCTCCAGCGAAATCTCGAGCTTGGCAGAGGTGTCCGCCACGTCGCTTGCCTGGGCGGCGAGCCAGCGGGAGATGGCCGTGTCGTAGGCGGCGGTGGTCTGGTAGACCTTCACCTGCAGGCGACGACGGGTGGAAAGCGTGGTGCAGCCACCGGTCTCGTGCATCTCGGCCAGGACGGCGTCGTAGTCGGCCGGGTCGGAAATGACGGTAACGCTCGTGGCGTTCTTGGCAGCAGAGCGCAGCATGGAGGGGCCACCGATGTCGATGTGCTCGATGGCATCCGCGAAGGTGACCTCGGGGTTGGCGACGGTCTTCTCGAACTCGTACAGGTTGACGACGACCAGGTCGATCAGCTTAATGCCGTGCTGAGCGGCCTCCTGCATGTGCTGTTCGGAATCGCGGCGGGCCAGCAGCGCGCCGTGGACCTTGGGGTGCAGGGTCTTAACGCGGCCGTCCATCATCTCGGGATAGCCCGTGAACTCCTCGATGGGGGTTACGGGAACGCCCGCGTCCTCGATGGCACGAGCCGTGCCGCCCGTAGAGATGATCTCGACGCCAAAGTCATCGACCAGCGTCCGTGCGAAATCGACGACGCCCGTCTTATCGGTAACCGAGATCAACGCGCGTGCGATCTTCACATCAGATCCCATGCAGTCCTCCTGTCTGGTACGCCGCCGTGCTCTGTGAGTCGGTGATACGTCGATCTGCAGCGCTCGCGCAGCGGCATTGAAAATACTGATTCAATGTAGCGCATCGAGCGCATCGATGCACCCCGCAACGCACGCATGTGCAGAAAAAGTTTGCGAGCGGAGGGGGTGAGCACGGCACCGGGCACGGTGAGTTCATGGAACACAGGGGCACCATAATTAGATGCCAATAGCGTGGTAGAACTGTGCTCGATATGCATCCGCGAAAGAAAGAGGCACCATGGTCTCGCGGGTTCTCTACCGACCGTTTGATACCGAAGACTTCGACGCCATCGCGCTAATTCTGCAGCAGCTTTGGCATAACAATTCGGATAACGATGAGTACAACCGCCTTGAGGCCGCGTGCGACCTCGCCTATTGCCTTTCGTCGTCGACGTTTTCGCAGGTTGCCGTAATCGACGGTCAGGCGCGCGGCATTGCGCTCGCACGCGCGGGACAGAACTCCGGCGCCACCGTCAAGGAACATTGGATGGATACCGAACGCACGCTGCTATCGCAGATGCGTGAGCTGGAGCCCGATGCCTGCGCCGAGTATCTCTCGTTTGTGCGCGCAACCATCCGAACCAACAACCGTCTGCTCGAATGCAGCCCGCTGCCGCACGACAACGAGGTCACGTTGCTTGCCGTTGATCGCGACGTCCACGGCCTGGGCGTTGGCACGGTTCTGCTCGATGCCGCGGTCTCGCACCTGTCCTCGCTTGGAGCGACGAGGGCGCACCTGTACACCGACTCCAACTGCTCGTGGAAGTTCTACGAGCTGCACGGCTTTAAGCGCACGGCCACGCACCGCGCCAACCGCGAAGAGCGCCGTCACGACATGCCGCGCGAAAGCTTCCTCTACGAACTCGACCTAACAGCCTAAACCCGGCAGCCATACCTAGTCATTTAGGAACGTTCCCAGTGACTAGTCGTTGGGGACAGTCTTCGTAGGTAGCGCATAAAAAGGGGATGGGCTTCCCCGACGGCTGTCGAGCTGTCTCTTATACACATCTCCGAGCCCACGAGACGGACTCCTATCTCG
>CABRIB010000023.1 GCA_902470915.1 uncultured Collinsella sp.
CTACACAAGGAGTATCGTCGGCAGCGTCAGATGTGTATAAGAGACAGGCGATGTCTATCGGCAGTTTTTGCCGTATTGCGCGGAGGCCGAGGTTACGCATGACCACTGCGTGCATGACGTGGATACGTACTTTCCCGATCTGGATGCCGATCCCGCGTGGGAGATTGCGCGGCGTGGCGGTGTTGCCACGATTGCCGCGGGCGAGGGTGACGAGGGTCTCGATTATGAGTTCGTGACGTATCGTCGCGTTGAGGCGTAAATCGTCTGGCGTGAACGGTATCATCGGGTTGTTTGAATGCATGGGGCGGCGCTTAGCGTCGCCTCGTTTGGTATAGATGTACTGTAAAGAAGGGTGCGGGCAGGCTGCTATGACTGATGCCGTTGAGGTGCTGCGAATCGATTCGCTCGAGGACGAGCGGCTTGATGCCTACGTGCGACTGACCGAGCGTGAGCTGCGCTGCGTGCTGGAGCCGCAAAAGGGCATCTTTATCGCCGAGAGTGCCAAGGTTATCGAGCGCGCAGTGCGTGCCGGATACGAGCCGGTGAGCTTTCTTTTGGGCGAACGCTGGCTCGACCAGATGATGCCGCTGTTTGAGCGCCTGGTTGTGCGCGAAGGTGCGGGCCCGGTTCCCGTGTTCGTTGCCTCGATGGAGCTTATGGAGCAGCTGACGGGCTTTAACGTGACGCGCGGTGCGCTCGCGGCGTTCCGTCGCCCGCGTCAGATTCCGGTTGATGAGTTCTTGGGCGGCGTCGTCGAGGCGGCGGGGGAGCGCCCGGTGCGCGTGTGCGTGCTCGAGGGTATTGTCGACCACACCAACGTCGGCGCGATTTTCCGCTCGGCGGCTGCGCTGAACGTCGATGGCATTTTGGTGAGCCCTACGTGCTGCGATCCGCTGTACCGTCGCTCGGCCCGCGTGAGCATGGGCACGGTGTTCCAGGTGCCCTGGACACGCATTGGCAGCGAGGCACGCGTATGGCCGCATGATGGGCTGGCGGCGCTGCACGATGCCGGCTTTTCGTGTGCTGCCATGGCTTTGACGGATGATTCGGTGTCATTGGACGATCCCGCGCTGCAGGAGATTGACCGCCTGGCAATCTTTATGGGCACCGAGGGTGCTGGCTTGGGCGTCAAGACCATTGCCGGCTGCGACCGCGCCGTGCGCATTCCGATGGCGCACGGGGTCGATTCGCTTAACGTGGCCGCGGCAAGTGCCGTCGCCTTTTGGCAGCTGTGCCCGCACGTGAGCAACGAGTATCACTACCAGCCGGGTTTGTATCACTAGCGGGGTGCTCTCGAGCTTTGCCGCCAGAGGTGTTTCGACTGCCTTCGGTCGGTGTTAAGCTGAAAGCGGCTTTGCCGTACTATTGATGTGTTGTTTGGCGTACGCTAGCGGGGAGGGCGTGTGGCTAAGAAATCTACGGCTATCGATGTAACGCAGGGTGTCATTTGGCAGCAGCTGCTGTCGCTGTGCGTTCCCATCTTCTTTAGTTCGTTCTTTCAGCAGGCATACACGCTTATCGGTACCTATATCGTCGGTCAGTTTGGCGGCAAGCTCGCGCTGGGTGGCATTCAGGCCACGATGGTGCTCACCGAGCTCTGCATTGGCTTTTGCGTTGGCGTCGGTGCCGGCTGCGCGGTCATTACGGGCCAGTTTTTTGGCCAGCACGATGACGAGCGCCTGAGCCGATCGGTCCATACGGCCATGACGCTCGCGCTGGTGGGCGGAATCGTTTTCTCGATTCTTGGCATAGTGTTCGTTGAGCCCATGCTGGTGCTTATGAATACGCCGCATGAACTATTGGCCGAGGGCGTGGCCTATGCCCGTTGCTATTTTGCCGCCATGGTTGCGGCGCTGCTGCTCAATATGGGAACGGCATTGCTGCGCGCCGTGGGCGACACGCGCGGGCCCGCTGTGATCATCGCTTCCGGCTGCCTTGTTAATGCGGTGCTGGATGTCATCTTCGTTGCCGTACTTCATATGGAGGCTCTGGGCTGCGGCATCGCGGTGGCGCTGACCATTTGCTCCAATGCCACGATGATCGTGATTCGTATGATGCACGCACCGGGTGCGTGGCGGCTTTCACTGTCCAAACTCGGCATTGATCCTGGTATTTGTAAGAGCATGATTTCGTGTGGTCTGCCGCTTGGCTTTCAGTCTGCTGCGTATTCGATTTCCAACGTTTTGATTCAGGTGTCGGTCAACTCGTTTGGTGCCGATGTCACCACGGCTTGGGGTCTTTCGGGCCGCCTGGATGGCATTGTCTGGATGGTTACCGAGGCGCTTGGCGTGTCGATTACCACGTTCTCGGCACAGAACTTTGGCGCGCGTAACTACGAGCGCATGCGAAAGGGCTACCATACGTCGCTCGTGCTGTCGTTTATGCTCATTGGTGGCCTGTCTGCCGTGCTGCTGGTGTTCTCGGGTCCGTTGTCGCGCCTGTTTGTCGACGATGCTTCGATTTCGGCGTACACCACGACCATCCTCCATTTCATTGCGCCGTTCTATGCGATTTTCTCGATTATCGAGAACGCCTCGGGTTCCATCCGCGGCGCCGGCGTGAGCTTGCAGCCCATGCTGCTCACGATTTTTGGCACCGTCGTGCTCAGGGTGATCTGGGTGTTTGCGATTATGCCGTTCGATCCGTCGCTTGAGCACCTGCTGCTGGTCTACCCTGTAACCTGGCTCATCACCGCCATAATGTTCACCATCTACCACCACAGCGGCAACTGGCTAGGCCGCGCCACCGCCTAGCCATTGGGGACGTCCCCAATGGCTAGTATTCGATGCCTTGGCGGGCTAGGAGGCCTTCGTCGAAGTAGTGTTTGACGGGGCGCATTTCGGTTACTAGGTCGGCAAGGTCGGCGAGGGGCAGCAAGCCACGGCCGGTGAGTACGAGCTCCGTGGTGGCGGGCTTTATCGCGATCAACGCTTCGACATCTTCGCGCGTCACAAAGCCCCGTCGCATGGCTTCTCCCAGCTCATCCAAGATCAGCACGTCGACCTGGCTAATCTGCTCGCGCGCCAGCTCCATGATCTGTGCGGCACAGGCTTCGGGCGTGTCGCGGTCGGCTTGCACGATGCGTAGCCCCAATCGAGGTGCTGCGTCATGTTCGGCACAGTGCAGCTTCTTGGCAAATTGAAGCATGAGCACGTTAAGTCCATAGCCCGTGGCGCGCAGCGCGAGCCCCAGCGCAGCCGTCGTCTTGCCCTTGCCGTCGCCCGTATAGATTTGAACCTTGCCGACTTCCAGTGATGCCATCTCTGTCCTTTCGTGCCCGGCGTCGGTTTATCGCCGTCCGGGTTGGGTATTCTAGAAAACATTATCAACCCCAGTAGATGGAGTTCAAGCAGATGGAGATGGATGACAACAAACGTAGACGGAATATGATCCTCTACGTGCTCATCGCCTTCGTCGTCTACCTCGTGCTCTCGACCGTTCTGTTCCCCAACATCGGTCACACGCAGCAGATTACGAAGACCGATTATTCGACGTTTGTCAAAGCGCTCGATAAGAAGAGTGTCGACAAGGTCGAGTACAACACGGACGATTACTCGATTTATTACACCAAAAAGGGCGAGGACGAGAACATCGCTTACAAGACGACCGTTGTGCCGAATGATGCGGGCTTTACCGATCGCGTGCTTGAATCCGGTGCGTCTCTGGAGTCCGTCGTTCCAGATAAAAACTCGGGTCTGATGACCTACTACCTGCTCACACTCATCCTTCCCATGGCGATTTTCTTCCTCATCGGTTGGTGGCTCAACCGCCGCATGAAGAAGGCTATGGGCGATGACGGCCCGTCGATGAACTTTGGTGGCGGCGGTTTTGGCGGCGGCGGACTGGGCAAGTCCGGTGCTCGCGTGATCGCCTCCAAGGACGTGGGCGTGACCTTTAAGGATGTCGCTGGCCAGGAAGAGGCCAAGGAATCCCTCAAGGAGGTCGTCGACTTTCTGGAGAAGCCGCAGCGCTACGAGGAGATCGGCGCCAAGCTGCCGCGCGGTGCTCTCCTTGTTGGCCCTCCGGGTACCGGTAAGACCCTGCTTGCCAAGGCTGTTGCCGGCGAGGCCGGTGTTCCGTTCTTTAGCATTTCGGGCTCTGAGTTCGTTGAGATGTTTGTTGGTCGCGGCGCTGCTAAGGTTCGTGACCTGTTTAAGCAGGCCAAGGAAAAGGCCCCGTGCATCGTTTTTATCGATGAGATCGATACCATCGGCAAAAAGCGTGATGGCGGCGGCTTTAGCGGCAACGACGAGCGCGAGCAGACGCTCAATCAGTTGCTGACCGAGATGGACGGCTTTGATAACCACAAGGGCATCGTCGTCCTTGCTGCCACCAACCGCCCCGACAGCCTTGACCCGGCTCTGTTGCGTCCCGGTCGCTTTGACCGCCGCATTCCCGTCGAGCTGCCCGATTTGACCGGTCGCAAGAATATCCTTGAGCTGCACGCCAAGAGCGTGAAGACCCAGCCGCCGATCGATCTGACCGCGATTGCCCGCGCCACGCCTGGTGCCTCGGGCGCCGATTTGGCCAATATCATTAACGAGGGCGCCCTGCGCGCCGTTCGCGAAGGTCGCAAGCGTGCAACCCAGGACGACTTCGAGGAGTCGGTGGAGGTCGTCATTGCCGGCCAACAGCGTAAGTCCACGGTGCTTTCCGACCACGAGAAGCAGGTCGTTTCCTACCATGAGATCGGCCATGCCATTGTTGCCGCTCGCCAGAAGGGCTCTGCGCCGGTCACGAAGATCACCATCGTTCCGCGCACGAGCGGTGCCCTGGGCTACACCATGCAGGTCGAGGAGGACGAGCGCTTCCTGACCACGCGCCAGGAGGTCCTGGATAAGCTCGCCGTCTACTGCGGTGGTCGAGCGGCCGAGGAGCTCATCTTTGGCGAGATGACGACCGGTGCCGCCAACGATATCGAGCAGGCCACCAAGCTCGCCCGCAACATGGTGACGCGCTTTGGTATGTCCGACGAGTTTGGCATGATGGCGCTCGGTACCGTCCAGAATGCGTACCTCAACCAGGATACGTCGCTCACCTGCGCCCCCGGTACGGCCGAGCGTGTGGACGCAATTGTCGCCAAGTTGATTGAGGATGCGCACGACCGCGCCCTGCAGATCCTCAAGGAAAACAAGTTCAAGCTCCACGAGCTGGCTCGTTATCTGTACAAGAAGGAGACGATCACGGGCGAGGAGTTCATGAATCTCCTCACGCGTGAGAACCCGCTGATGCCCAAGCAGCAGTAACGCCGCGGCCGAGCCAGTAAACGCCGACGCCCCATTTGAGCAGCTTTCTCAAATGGGGCGTTTTGCTTGAGAGGGATGGAAATGAAGATCGTGGTGAGCGCCTGCTTGATGGGCGAGAGCTGCAAGTATAACGGGCTCGATAACTACCACCGCGCGTTGGTCGAGGCTTGCGAGCGCACGGGGACCGAGGTCCTCCTCGTGTGCCCCGAGGTCTTTGGCGGCCTGCCCACGCCGCGCAAGCCGTCCGAGATTGTGAACGGCGAGGTTCGTACCTGCGAGGGCATCTCGGTTGATCGCGAATTTCGCCTGGGTGCCCAACGTGCGCTCGATATGTGCGAGCAGGCGGGCGGGCCGGAAGAGATCGCCGCGTGCATCCTGCAGGACCGTAGTCCCTCGTGCGGCGCGGGTCGCATCTACGACGGTACCTTTAGCGGTACGCTCACCGCGGGCAACGGCGTCTTCGTTGATCTGTTGCTGCGTCACGGCTATCGCGTTATACCAGCTTGCGAGTTCGACCCCAGCATGCTGGAGCAATAAAAAACCACCACAAGGGCACTGCTCCCTTGTGGTGGTTTTGGGCTAGGCCTAGAGCGTGTGGCCGTAGGCGTTGGCAGCCTTGATGGCGGCGGCGAACTTTTCGTCGGTGAAGGGCTCCGGGTTGCCTTGCTTCCACTCGTTGGTGGCGTGTGCGTATTCGCACAGGGCAGGGATGTCGGCCTTGGAAAGTCCGACCTGCTCAAGCGTTACGGGCAGGCCCATCTGCTTGTTAAAGGCGGCGTAGCGTTCAAGGCTCTCGGTATCGCCCGTATAGGCAAACAGCACGAGCACGCCCAGGCTCACGACCTCACCGTGCAGATAGGTTCCCTCGCGCGGAATGCTGCACGTCGCATTGTAGAACGCGTGCGCCACGCTCGAGTTGTAGTAGTAATCGTTTTGGTTGGTCAGGTTCGAGACATAGCCCGTGTTGACCACGATGTCGAGCGCGATCTGCTTGACGGCCTCGCTCGACAGATTCCGGCGCACGTCCTCAAGACCCTGGACGCCATAAGTAAACAGCGGCTCGGAGCAGGTGTGGGCGAGTGCCAGGCCAAGACCGGCGGTATGCTCCAAATTACCGGCGCTCGTGGCGTATTCGACCTCGGGCTGCTTGGACAGGGCATCGCCCACGCCGGCCCAGAAGTACTCCGCCGGAGCTTCGGCGATAATCTTGGGGTTGATGAAGATATGCGCAGGTCGGTTGGGGTACGAATATCCCTCGAGCGAGCCGTCGTCGTTGTACACGACGGCAATGGCGGTCGCGGCCGAGCAGTTGGAACAGATCGTCGGGACGGTGAAGACGATCTTCTTGAGCTCGATGGCTGCGGTCTTCACGGTGTCGAGTGCCTTGCCGCCGCCACAGGCGATAAGCACGTCTGCCTGCTGGCAAGCGGGGGAGTTCACGACCTTGGCGATATTGGCGCGCGTGCTGTTGGTGCCGTAGACGCGCGTCTCCAGAATCTCGACGTCGGTGCCTGCCAGCGCAGCCTCGATGCCCGGCAGCGCCGCAGCCAGGGCTCGCTTGCCGCCGATGATGGCGACCTTGGTCGCTCCGTACTCTGCCAGCGCGGCGGGCAACTCGGTAAAACAATCCTCGCCAACGGTGTAGTCGCTCATTCCAATCGTGCGCATAGCAACCTTCTTTCGTTCGATAAAGTGCTTTCAGGTATTTTGCTCCAAGAGAAGGTCCACAGCCGCGAGAAATTTCGAACGTATAAAACCAGTGTTGAGGGTTTTTCGCCGGCGCTGAACGTGCTAGCATACTCCGCATAAGCGTTGATGGGGACGAGTAGTCGGCCGTCCGCATGCTACAGAGAGCGGGGAGCGCTGAGAACCCGTGCATGCGACCGATGAAAATCACCCCGGAGCTGCGGTCCCAACGGACGTGCCGCGCAGGTTCGTCTTAGTAGACATCGCCGAGATGGTCGTCGATACAGACCAGCCGAGTAACGGATGCGAGCGCGCGGCGACGCGAGCGAGGGCATCTAAGCTGGGTGGTTAAGCGAAGAGCTTTTACGGACAGACTGTCCGTTTTGTGGCGCTTCGTCCCAGCTTGTAGGGACGGGCGCTTTTTTGGTGCCCAGAGGGCGTGCGCGCCCATGACAAGAAAGGGGTACCGTGGCAAACGAGTACAAGCAGACGATGAATCTGCCCAAAACCGGATTTCCCATGCGTGCCGGTCTTTCCAAGTCCGAGCCAAAGCGACTCAAGGACTGGCAGGACAACAAGGTCTACGAGCAAGTTCTAAAGAAGAACGAGGGTCACAAGAAGTTCGTGCTGCACGACGGCCCTCCGTACGCCAACGGCCCGATCCACATCGGCCATGCCATGAACAAGATCTCCAAGGACATGATCAACCGTTACTGGATGATGCAGGGCTATGAGGTTCCCTATGTCCCCGGTTGGGACTGTCACGGTCAGCCGATCGAGCACAAGGTCGAGGAAAAGCTCGGCACCGAGAAGTTCAACCAGACCTCCACGGCTAAGATCCGCGAGCTTTGCAACAAGTTCGCTGTCGAGAACATCGAGCTCCAGAAGGCTGGCTTCCGTCGCCTTGGCGTGCTTGGCGACTGGGACAACCCGTATCTGACGCTCTATCACCAGCATGACGCCGCCGACATTGAGGTCTTCAAGGCCATGTTCGACAAGGGCATGATCTATCGCGGTCATAAGCCCGTCCACTGGTGCAAGCACTGCCACACCGCACTCGCCGAGGCCGAGATTGAGTACTCCGACGAGACGAGCCCGTCCATTTTCGTGCGCTTCGAGATGACCTCCAAGCCCGCCGGCCTCGAGAACTTCGACGGCCCGGTTGACTTCATCATCTGGACGACCACGCCGTGGACCATCCCCTCCGACCAGGCAGTTTCCCTCAAGCCCGGCGCCGCCTACGTCGCCGTTGAGCACGACGGCCGCGCCGAGGTCATGCTCGAGGACCTGGCTCCCAAGTGCTGCGAGGAGTTTGGCTGGGAGTACACCCCGGTCATGGTCGACGGTAAGCCCTACGTGGTTCCCGCCGAGACCTTCCATCATATCCACTACAAGCAGCCGATCTTTGACGGTGTCGAGGGCGTGGCGCTGCTGGCCGATTACGTCGGTGTCGATGACGGTACCGGTATCGTCCACAACTCGCCCGGCCACGGCGTCGACGACTACTTTGCCTGCCTCAAGGAGGGCATCACCGACATCTGCATGCCGGTCGATGACGACGGCAAGTTCTACACCGGCGAGGAGTTTGGTACCGGTGGCCCCTTCAGCGGAATGGATACCGACGAGGCCAACCCGCACATCATCGAGTTCCTGCGCGAGCGCGGTACCCTGGTCCTCGAGAAAAAGATCACGCACAGCTATCCGCACTGCTGGCGCTGCAAGCACCCGGTGCTCTTCCGTGCTACCGACCAGTGGTTTGTCTCGATGGACAAGACCGGCTTGCGCGAGCAGGCTGGCAAGGAGGTCCGCGAGAACGTCAAGTGGTATCCGGCCCACGCGGCCAACCGCATCGGCGCCATGGTCGAGCAGCGTCCCGACTGGTGCATCAGCCGTCAGCGCAACTGGGGCGTGCCTATCCCGAGCTACACCTGCGCCGACTGCGGCGAGAAGGTCATGAACGACGCCACGCTCGACGCTGTCATCAAGCTCTTCCACGAGAAGGGCTCCGACGCCTGGTTCACCGATGCTCCCGAGAGCTACCTGGGCGAGGCCTGCGTCTGCCCCAAGTGCGGCGGCCATCACCTCAAGGCCGATAAGGACATCCTCGACGTGTGGTGGGACTCCGGTGTGTCTTGGAAGGCCGTCTGCGAGTACCGCCCCGAGCTTGAGTACCCGGCGGATGTGTACCTCGAGGGCTCCGACCAGCATCGCGGTTGGTTCCAGAGCTCGCTGCTCACCTCGGTGGGTGCCAACGGCCATGCTCCGTACAAGGCGGTCGTCTCGCAGGGCTTCACGCTCGATGGCCAGGGCCGCAAGATGTCCAAGTCGCTCGGCAACGTCATCGACCCCAACAAGGTCTGCGACGAGATGGGCGCTGACATCATCCGTCTCTGGGTTGCCTCCGTCGACACCAGCTCCGACGTCTCCATCGACCATGAGATTCTCGCTCGTACGTCCGATGCCTATCGTCGTTTCCGCAACACGCTGCGCTTCTTGCTCTCCGAGCTCGAGGGTCAGTTTGAGCCCGAGACCGACGGCGTCGCCTTTGCCGACCTGCTGCCGCTCGACAAGCTCATGGTTGCCCGTCTGACCCAGGTCCATGCCGAGGTCGACGACGCCTACGCCAGCTATGAGTTCCCGCGCGCCTACCGTGCGCTCTATGACTTCGTGGTTACCGAGCTTTCCAACGTGTATCTCGACGCCCTGAAGGATCGTCTGTACTGCGACAAGCCCGGCTCGCTCGAGCGCCGCAGTGCCCAGACCGTGCTGGCCGAGCTCTTCTCGATGCTCATGCGCGACCTGCAGCCGATCCTGTCCTATACCGTCGACGAGGCCATGGCATATGCGCCCGCCGGCTGCGTCGATCACCAGAAGTACGCCGCGCTGCTCGATTGGTACAAGTCGCCCATCACGGTCGACGAGGCCAATGAGTTTGAGGGCGTGCTCGAGGCTTCGCTCGAGCTCCGTAGCGCCGTGACCAAGGCCCTTGAGGATGCCCGTTCTGCCGGCACCTTCACTAAGAGCCAGCAGGTCCGCGTCAAGGCGGTCGTTCCCGCCGAGATGTACGCGCTGCTGACCGGTGATAAGGCCGTCGATCTGGCCGAGTTCTACATCGTCTCCGATGTTGAGCTGACTCAGGGCGAGGAGCTCTCTGTCTGCATTGATGCTGCCGAGGGCGAGTGCTGCGACCGTTGCTGGAACTATCGCACCACCGTCGGCGAGTACAACGGCCATGCGCATATCTGCAAGCGTTGTGCCGAAGCGCTGAACTAACCGTTGGGGACGTTCTTAACCGACTGTCAAACAAGAACGTCCCCAACGTCAACTTTTGTCAAGTCCAAGCGGCATTCTGTTTTTCGGAATGCCGCTTTCGTTTTTAGCTGGTTATTTCGCTAGCGTTGGTGAATATGCTGCGGGTTTGGCGTTTGTCACTATAAGATGATTACTTGCGTAAAATGTAATTCGATGTTCTTGAGGGTAGGGGATTGATTTGGGTCGTGCTGGGGATATGACGCCGCCTTTGCGTTGGCGGTTGGGTGTTGCTGGTGGGGTAGCGCTCGTTGTGCTGCTTGTTGACCAGCTGACCAAGCTTGCGGTTCGTGCCGTGGGCGAAGCTTTGCATGTGACTGTCATCCCCGGTGTCATCGACTTTATGTTTGTCCGCAATATCGGTGCTGCCTTTAGTATGGGCGAGGGGCATGGCATCGCGTTTGCCGTGCTGGCGTTGGCGGTCATTATCGCTATTGCCGTGTACCTCGTTCGTGCACCCCAGCTCGCCCATCTTGAGGTTGTGGGCATGGCGATGGTTGCGGGCGGTGCTATCGGCAACGCTATCGATCGTTTGGCCTTTGGCTTCGTGACCGATTTTATTGCTACCACCTTCATTGACTTCCCCGTCTTCAATGTGGCCGATATCGGCATTACCTTGGGTGTCGTGCTCGCCCTCTTCGGCTACATGTTCTTGAGCCCCGCTGCCCGTGAGGTCGATGCGACCGCCGAGCTTAACGCCCGTGACGAGGCCCGCGCTAAGCGCAAGGCCCAGCAACACGGGGAGCGTGCCCGCAAAATTCGCGAAAGGAACGAGCGCTAATGGCTGACATCCATATTCTTGTTGCCGACGATGCCGCCGGTCAGCGTCTTGACGCTTATCTGGGCGCCAATGACGGCTGCCCTACGCGCTCTGCCTGCGCGCATCTGATTGAGGGCGGTGCCGTATGTGTCAATGGCGAGACCTGCCTTTCCAAAAAGTACGCCGTGCGAGCCGGCGATCGTATTTCGGTCGATTTGCCCGAGCCGCACGATCCCACCGATGTGATTCCCGAGGCCATCCCGCTCGACATTCGCTTTGAGGACGACTATCTCATTGTGCTCTCCAAGCAGCGCGGCCTGGTGTGCCATCCTGCACATGGTCATGAGAGCGGTACGCTCGCGAATGCCCTGGTCTATCACTGCGGTATCGACCATCTGGGCACCGTGCAGGGCGAGGACCGCCCCGGCATCGTGCATCGTTTGGATCGCGATACCTCGGGTCTCATGCTTGCGGCAAAGGACGACGACACCCAGCGCGCGCTCCAAAATCTCATCCGCACGCGTACGCTCGATCGTCGTTATATCACGCTTGTTCACGGTCATATCGCTATGGATGAGGGCACCATTAACACCGGCATTGCCCGTTCTACGCGCGACCGTGTCAAGATGGCGGTTTCGGACGATCCTTTCGCTCGCCAGGCCATCACGACCTTTAAGGTGCTCGAGCGCTTCGATTCCACGCGATTTGACGACGGCTATACGCTCGTCGAGTGCCATCTGTTTACGGGCCGCACGCATCAGATTCGTGTGCATATGCGCCATATCAACCACGCCTGCGTGGGCGATCCACTCTACGGCAAGTGCGATGCACGCGCCGATCAGGGTCTGACCAGGCAATTCCTTCATTCCTGGCGCGTCGCATTCGACCATCCCGTGACGGGGGAGCGCATCGAGTGCCGCGACGAGCTGCCGTGGGATCTCGCCGCGGTTCTTGACGACCTGGCCCCGCGCTCGCTTGGCCGCACTGCTGCCGGCGACGAAATCGTTCCGCGGCTCGGTCTTCTCGAAGCTTAGCCGGTATTAGGTGGTTTCTTGAACTCGGTAAGCCTGCGGTAAGATATACGATTGTTTACGTAACGCGTTCCTGGGAGCCTGCATGCTCGCCTTTTTACAAACCAACACACCCATCGTGATTTTCAACCAGATTGTCGTCACGCTGCTCACGGTCTGCTTTCTGTACCAGGTGGTCTTCTTTGTCATTGGCGCTCTCCGTGGCGAGGTCGCGCCTCCCAAGGCCAAAAAACTCCACCGCTATGCCTTCTTTATCGCGGCGCATAACGAGGAGGCCGTGATCGCCAACCTCGTTCGCTCCATCAAGGACCAGGACTATCCGTCCGAGCTCATCGAGGTCTTCGTGGTCGCCGATGCCTGCACCGATAATACGGCGCAGCTCGCGCGCGAGGCGGGCGCCATCGTTTATGAGCGCAATGACCTTGCCCGCAAGGGCAAGAGTTGGGTCATGGACTTTGGCTTCGACCGCATCCTTAACGAGTATCCCGATACGTTTGAAGGCTACTTTATCTTCGATGCCGATAACGTCATTTCCCGTGATTACGTATCCAAGATGAACGATGCTTTTGACCAGGGCTTTCATGTGGTCACCAGTTACCGCAACTCTAAGAACTTCGGCAGCTCGTGGATCTCTGCGGCTAACGCCACCTGGTATCTGCGCGAGGCCCGCTTCCTCAACAACGCGCGTAATATCTGCAAGACGTCCTGCGCCGTCTCGGGTTCGGGCTACCTCATCTCCGCCAGCGTTATCGAGGGCATGCACGGTTGGCAGTTCCATACGCTGACCGAGGATATCCAGTTCACCACGTTCTGCGCCATTCACGGCATTCGCATTGGCTATGCGCCGGCGGAGTTCTTTGATGAGCAGCCGGTGACGTTTAAGGCGTCCTGGAAACAGCGCATGCGTTGGACCAAGGGCTTCTACCAGGTCTTTTTTACCTACGGCAAGCATCTTGTCAAATCGACGTTCCGCTATCATCGCTTTGCTGCCTACGACATGTTTATGACGATCGCACCGGGCATGCTGCTGTCCCTGATCTCCATGCTCGCCAACGCGACCTTCCTCATCGTGGGCGGACTTTCGCATGGCTTCTTGGCCACCGAGGTCGAGATGCAGGCTTGTGCCGCCTCGCTCATTATGACCTTCGTGATGATGTACCAGACTTTCTTTATCCTGGCGCTACTCACGACCATCTTCGAGTACAAGCACATTCATTGCGCGCAAAAGTGGCGTTTGGTGACCAACCTGTTTACCTTCCCGATCTTTATGTTCAGCTATATTCCCATCACGGTGGCAGCCCTGTTCCTGAAGGTCGACTGGGTCCCGACGCAGCATGCTGTCAACGTTACCCTCGACGAGGTCATGCAAGGCGCCAAATAACCATCACCAAAACCACCGCAAAGGGGACAGTGCACCTTTGTGGTGGTTTTTGCGTTTGAGTAGCTGTCCATGGAGGTGCACGATGTCCTACATCCCATTTTGGATTTGCATCTTTGCCGGTGCGGTGGTTGATGCCCGTGAGCGGCGGTTTCCGAATGCGCTTGCCGGTGCGTGTGCGGTGGCGGCGTTAGCAGGCGTTTGGCTCGACAGGGGCGTTAACACTGCACTTGATCATGCCGGTCTTGCGGTCATTGTCTACCTTGCCCTTGTGCTTACTGAGTCACTCTGGCGTCGTGTTCGCCACGCTCCCGGCATTGGCATGGGGGACGTCAAGGCGCTCTTCGCGCTTTGCACGCTCGACCCTATGGGCGGCATCGTGGCATTTGCCGTCGCGCTCCTGGTCCTTGCCCTCTCCTGCCTCTTCACAAAATCGCGCTCCCTGCCATTGCTCCCGTTTTTGGTGCCGATTTTTGCCATAATCGAGGTCGTGGGCTGCACATTGTAACCGATTGCGCATCCTTCTTAAGGAGCATGCCATGGCAACTAATCAAGAAACGGCCGTTATTAAGGCGCGCATGGACCGCATTCCCGCGGCGTTGTCGCCCGAACTCGTCGAGCGCATTTCCGCCGATCGCGCTTCGGGTGCCGTCAATCCGTATCGTTGCAACGACGACCAGGTCATTCGTCGTATTGATCGCGCTGCCGACAAAGGCACGCTTATGCGTCCGGCATTTATGCGCGATACCGAAAAGATTCTGCATCTTCCGGCGTACACGCGTTATGCAGGCAAAACGCAGGTCTTTAGCTTCCGTAGTAATGATGATCTGTCGCGCCGCGGTTTGCACGTGCAGCTTGTCTCGCGCATTGCGCGAGATATCGGTCGCGCCCTGGGGCTCAACTGCGATCTGATCGAGGCGATTGGCCTGGGCCATGACTTGGGACACACGCCTTTTGGCCATGCGGGCGAGCGATTCCTCAACGATATCTACCACGAGCGCACGGGTCGCTACTTTTTCCATAACGTGCAGTCGGTTCGCGTGCTCGATGCCCTGTATGGCCGCAACGTGTCGCTCCAGACGCTCGACGGCGTGTTATGCCATAACGGCGAGTACGAGCAGCGTGTGTTTGAGCTCTCGGACATGAGCTCCTTTGACCAGTTCGATCAGGCGGTCGAGGACTGCATCGCCACGGGCTATAGCGCAATTGAGCATCTGCGTCCCATGACGCTCGAGGGCTGCGTGGTTCGCATCTCGGATATCCTTGCCTACGTTGGGCGCGATCGCCAAGACGCCATTGCGGCGGGCCTGCTGTCACCCGACGCCTTTGATGATGGCCGGGGCGGTGCCTACAACAGTTGGATCCTCACGCATGCCTCCATCGATATCGTTGAGCACAGCTATGGTAAGCCGCGTATCGAGATGAGCGAGGACCTGTTTGAGGAAATTCGCCGAGCCAAGCGCGAGAACTACGAGAAGATCTATAGCAAGGGCGGTATCGAAGGCGACTCCGAAGCGGAGCTGCGAGAGGCCTTCGAAAAGCTCTACGACCGTTGCCTGCTGGATATAAACGAAGGCGACGAGTCCTCTTACATCTTTAAGCACCATGTTTCGCGCATAGAGCAGCAGCTTTCCTACTACGACCGCACCTATGACTGGCAGGACGACAAGGATCAAGCCGTGGTGGATTACATCGCGAGTATGACGGACGGTTATTTCTGTGAGCTGACGAGCAAGCTGTTCCCGGGTCTAAAGTTTCCGCATCGTACCTATATTAACGAACGGTAGTTCGTATCCTTTCGGTATACTGTTGGGCAACAACGATTTTGATTGATGCACGGGATGGCTATGGACGACCTTTTTTCTGCTTCGACGCGCGAGCGTTCCTTTCAGAATGCGCCGCTTGCGGTGCGCATGCGCCCCAATTCGCTCGACGAGTATGTGGGCCAGCAAAAGGCCGTCGGTAAGGGCTCATGGTTGCGTGCCGCGATCGAGCACGACGTGCTTTCGAGCGTGATTCTGTACGGGCCGGCCGGTACGGGTAAGACGACGCTGGCCCACATTATCGCCAACCATACAAAGAGCGAGTTTGTCGAGGTCAGCGCCGTGACGGGCACCGTGAAGGACTTGCGTCGCGTGATCGACGAGGCCAAGACGCGCCTGAATACGTACGACCGCCGCACCATTCTATTCATCGATGAGATTCACCGCTTCTCTAAGTCGCAGCAGGATGCCCTGCTGCATGCAGTTGAGAACCGTACCGTCATTATGATTGGCGCTACGACGGAGAATCCGTACTTCGAGGTCAACTCGGCGCTGCTCTCACGTGGTCGAGTCGTGGAGCTTGAGCATTTAAAGGACGAGGATATCGCCATGCTTATCGAGCGTGCGCTCGAGGCACCTCAGGGCCTGAACGGCAAATTCTCGGCCGATGATGATACGGTCAAGACCATTTGCACGCTGGCAGCGGGTGATGCACGCTCGGCCTTGACGACGCTTGAGTTGGCGAGCGAGATTGCCGTCACGCGTCCCGATACCGAGGGGACGCCGGCTCCGGCGGCGGGGGAGCGGTATCCCATCACGGTCGACGATGTGAAGATCGCCAATCCGCGCCGTGGGTTTTCGTATGACAAAAACGGTGACATGCACTACGACATTATCAGTGCGTTCATTAAGTCCATGCGCGGCAGCGACCCCGATGCCACCATTTATTGGCTCGCGCGCATGATCGATGCAGGGGAGGATCCCAAGTTTATTGCACGCCGTATTATGATTCAGGCTTCTGAGGATGTTGGCAACGCCGATCCGCAGGCGCTTTTGGTGGCACATGCCGCATTTAAGTCTGCCGAGGTCATTGGCTATCCCGAATGCCGCATTAACTTGGCTCAGGCTGCGCTCTATGTTTGCCTGGCGCCTAAATCTAACGCGTGCGAAGCCTCGATCGATGCGGCGCTGGCCGACATCCATAGCAGCGGCATGCGCGAGGTGCCGAGTTTTCTGCGCGATCGCCATCGCCCTGGCAGCGATGAGTACGGTGTGTACAAGTATCCGCACGATTATCCCGAAGGCTGGGTCGATCAGCGCTATTTGCCCGAAGGCCTGGAGCGCGGCGCGTTCTGGCATCCTGCCGGCCGCGGTTGGGAAGAGTGGCGTGTGGAGCAAAGCGAACGCGACCGTAACGGTAACGCTCCCAAGTAGGTCATTGGCACCTCGCACATTCCCTATGGGTATCTTTCCTCTTGTTTGGGGTATCATGAAGAGCGTCTGTATTTCGATTCCTTCGGGAGGCTTGTATGAGTCCCATTCAAATCGCCCTGCTGCTGCTCGCCGTTGCCGGCGTGTGGGCTGTTATCGAGCTCGCGCTCACGCTGCGCAAGACCCGCACCGTCGTCGACTCGCTCGACAAGACGGTGAGCGACCTTAACAACACGCTCGCCGAGGCACAGCCCGTGGTGGCAAAGCTCGATGGCGCTGTTGATGAGCTTACCCCGGCACTTGCCCAGGTTGAGCCGCTCCTCAAATCGAGCAAGACCGCTGTGGACGCTCTGACGTCCAACCTCGTTGAGGTTGAGGCGGTCGTACGCGACATCTCCGAGGTTACGGGCAGCGTGGCCGATGCCAGCAATGCCGTATCGAGCGTGACCGACTCTGCCGCCGGCGCCGTGCAGAAGCTTTTCAATAAGGTGAAGGCTCCTGCAGCCGACGCCGATCGCAAGCTCGCCGCTGCCGCTGCGGAGGCCGAGCAGCCTACCGAGCGCGTCCTAATTGGCGAGGACGAGGCCGCCGCGGGCGACGATGATGGTCAGAAGTCTGTATCCAAGCCGGCTCAGTATTACACCTATACGCCCGCCGAGACCTCTGAGGAGTCCTGCGATGAGTAGCGAAGCAACCTGCCCTATCACGCTGACCGTTGCCGGTGACCCGCGTCTCGCTCGCCTTGTGCGCATGACGGCAGCCAACGTTGGTGCCCTGTGCTCTATGTCTGTCGATCGCATCGAGGACATCCGCATGGCTGCTGAGGAGGCTTTCATCTTTGGTTGCACCGCGGTCGACTGCGATGACATCACCATCAAATTCGATGTCGATGAGACCCACGTTGGCATGACTATTACCTTTGGCGACCAGGCTACGGTCGATGAAGATGACCAGGCTGCGGTGTATGCCGAGCTCATCCTCGCGAGCGTGTGCGACTCCTACGAAAAGACTACGGCGCCCCTGACGCTTTCCCTCGACCTCAAGGCGGATATCTAATATGACCGAACGTTCCCGGAGCGGCAAGACCGCTTGGGACAAGGAGAAAACCCGCGAGCTGTTTCGTCGTTACAAGGAGACCGGTGATCCGGACGCCCGTGAGCAGCTCGTCATGTCCCATATGAACCTGGTAAGGTTTCTTGCCAACAAATTTAAGAATCGCGGCGAGCCGCTCGACGACCTCATGCAGGTCGGCTATCTGGGCTTGCTCAAGGCTATCGACCGTTTTGATCCCGAGCGCGGACTCGAGTTCACGACGTTTGCGACACCCACTATCCTGGGCGAGATCAAACGCCATTTTCGCGACAAGGGCTGGAGTGTGCGCGTACCGCGTCGTCTGCAGGAGCTCTCGGCCAAGGTCAACCAGGCTACTGACAAACTTACCAACGAGCTGCAGCGTTCGCCCAAGGTTGAGGAGATCGCTGAGTATCTAGATGTGACTGTCGATGAGGTGCTGGAGGCCATGGAATCGTCTTCGGCCTATACCTCGGTGCCCATCGAGGCTCCTGGTGCGTCCGATTCCGACGATGCCCCCTCGATTCTCGACCGTTACGCCGACGACGACAATGAGCTCGACTTTACCGATGACCGCTTGGTGATCGAGGAAGCCATCCGTGATTTCTCGCCGCGCGAGCGCGAGGTTATCGAGCTGCGCTTTGTAAAGGGCATGACCCAGATCGAGATCGCCAAGAAGCTGGGTATTTCTCAGGTGCAGGTTTCGCGCCTGCTGCGCCGCACGCTTAAGAAGATTCAGGACAAGATCGACCCCGACGGAGTGATGATTCGTTCATGAGTGAGCGCCCCCAACAAACCGATCGCGTGCTGCGCGACACCCGCATTCTGACGCTTCGCATTTGGGCTGTTGTCGGCTGCATTGTCATCGCCGCTGTCATCTTTAACCTTATGGGCATCCTGGCGCCGGTTATCGAGTTTCTCGCTGTTGGTTCCATCATTGCCTTTGTGATGTCCCCGATCACCAACTGGCTCGAGCACCATGGCGTGAATCGCGGCATCGGTTCGCTTATCGCGCTTATTGTTGTTGTTGCCGTGCTCGTCGGTGTCGTTTGCATCTTGTCGCCGATTCTCTTTGGTCAGATCATGGAAGTCCTGAGCCGCCTGCCCGAGCAGCTTCGTGTTGCGGGTGGCGACCTCAACGAGATGATCTCGAATGCCAAGACGCTTAACAACACGCCGCTCAAGGAGTATTTGGACGATAATCTTTCGTCGCTGGTCACCGTGGCATCGAAGTATGTGTCTCAGATCGCTGCCGAGCTTGGCCGCGGGGTGTTCCCGCTCATCACCAATACGGCCTCGCAGTTGTTCGTGATCTTCCTTGGTCTGGTGCTTGCGTACTGGATGGCCTGCGACTATCCTCGCATGCACCACGAGATTTGCACCATCATCGGTCAGGAGAAGGAGACCTCGTACCGCTTTATGGTCGCCATCCTTTCTCGCTCTGTCGGCGGCTACATGCGCGGTATGGTCGTGACGTCTATCTGCGGTGGTTTCCTCGCCTTTATCGGTTTTATGATCATCGGGCATCCGTATGCGGCGCTCATGGCTATCTTTACCGGCATCATGCATTTGGTTCCGGTCGTCGGTCCCTGGGTGAGCGCAGCAATCGCCACAGTGCTCGGTTTCATGTTCAGCCCTATGTTGGCGTTATGGACGCTCATCGTGACGATGGTCGCGCAAAACGTCACCGATAACGTGATTTCGCCTAAGGTCATGCAGAGCTCGGTGCAGGTGCATCCCATCATGAGCCTCACGGCGCTCGTTATTGGCTCAGCACTCATGGGCCCCATCGGCATGATTATTGCCATCCCGCTTTGTGCGGCCCTCAAGGGTATCTTCGTGTACTATTTCGAGAATGAGACCGGCCGACAGCTTGTGGCCTATGACGGCGCCGTGTTTAAGGGCACGCCGTACCGCGATGCCGATGGCAACCCGGTCGCCGCCTACGACGCGCTCGGCGACGACACCTTCATCTACGAGTCCGAGCTCATCGGCAACGAGACTGCGCCCGAGGCCAAGGCCATGCCCAAGCCCGAGCTCGATAATCCCTGGATCAAGCTCTCGGGCCTGCAGCCCGATGCCACGGGCTTCTTCAAGAACCCCTTTGCCAAGGACGATGACTCCAACTCGGACGACGATACCAAAACCGGCATCGACGGCTCCATGGATGATGACGACAACTAGTGGGGCAATTCGGGTTAACATTCATACGCGCTAACATGCAATTTCGCTGAAGGGCCGGCATTGTGCCGGCCCTCTTTTTTGCATGGGCGCGGCGGGATGGTAATATCGTTACGTTTGAACTGTTTCGATGTGAAACCGAGGAGATTCCCTCTATGAGTGCTGACTACCCGTCAATGACTACGGCCGAGATCCGCTCCAAGTTCCTCAACTTCTTTGAGGAGCGCGGTCTTAAGCTCTATCCTTCTTCGTCCCTCGTTCCCGACGATCCTTCGCTGCTGCTTGCCAACGCCGGCATGAATCAGTTTAAGGAGTACTACCAGGGCAAGAAGACCATGAAGGAGATCGGCGCGATTTCCTGCCAGAAGTGCGTCCGCACCAACGACATCGATTGCATTGGCGAGGACGGCCGTCACCTGTCCTTCTTCGAGATGCTCGGCGACTTCTCTTTTGGCGGCGTCTCCAAGGAGCAGGCTTGCGCCTGGGCCTTTGAGCTCATCACCAAGGAGTTCAAGCTGCCGCTCGACCGCCTGTACTTTACCGTTTTTACCGAGGACGACGAGACCCACGACGTGTGGCGTTCTCTGGGCGTTGCCGAGGACCACATCTCCCGCCTGGGCGAGGACGACAACTTCTGGGCCGCTGGCCCCACCGGCCCCTGCGGTCCGTGCTCCGAGATCTACTTTGACATGGGCGAGGAGGTCGGCTGCGGCAGCCCCGACTGCAAGCCTGGCTGCGACTGCGACCGCTTCCTTGAGTTCTGGAACCTCGTCTTTACCCAGTACGACCGTCAGGAGGACGGCTCCATGCCGGAGCTGCCGCACCGCAACCTCGATACGGGTATGGGCCTGGAGCGCATGGCCGCCATTATGCAGCACAAGACCGCCAATTACGACGGCGATCTGATGCAGCATCTCATCAAGCTGGGTGAGAAGATCAGCGGCAAGACCTATGACGCCGACGATTACTCCGGCGCCAGCCGCTCCCTGCGTATCATCGCCGACCACTCCCGTGCCGTCGACTTTATGATCTCGGACGGCATCCTTCCCGGTAACGAGGGTCGCGAGTACGTCCTTCGCCGCCTGCTCCGTCGTGCCGTGTTCCACGGTCGCCTGCTGGGCATCGAGGGCGCCTTCCTGACCAAGTTCATTGACGAGGTTAACGCTCAGATGGGCGAGGCCTATCCCGAGCTGCTCAAGAATGTTGCGCTCGTCAAGGGTATCGTCGCCTCCGAGGAGGAGCGCTTCTCCACGACGCTCGACAACGGCCGTGTTTACCTGGACGAGGCCCTGGCAGCGCTTGTCGAGGGCACCGTGCTTCCGGGTGACGTTGCCTTTAAGCTGCACGACACCTTTGGTTTCCCCATTGACCTGACCGTCGAGATCGCCGGTACCACTGGGCACGACGTCGACATGGATGGCTTTACCGCTTGCATGGAGGACCAGAAGGCCCGCGCCCGCGCCAATGCCAAGGGCGACGCCTGGGGCAGCTTCAACGACGTGTGGGTCGAGCTTTCCGACAAGGTCGCCGCGACTGAGTTCGACGGTTATGACAACGATGTGATCGATGGCGCCAAGGTTGTCGCCATCGTGCGCAACGGCGAGTCCGTCGAGTCCGCTGCCGCGGGCGAGGACGTCGAGGTCGTGCTTGACCGCACCCCGTTCTATGCCGAGATGGGTGGCCAGCAGGGCGATGCCGGCGAGCTTTCCGCCGAGGGCGTTTCGCTGACCGTTTCCGATACCAAGAACCACAACGGCCTGTATGCTCACGTCGCCCACGTTGCCGAGGGCACGCTGACTGTCGGTGCCGCTGTTACCGCCGCGCTCGACGCCGAGCGCCGTGGCTTCTTGCGCCGCAACCACACCGCCACGCACCTGCTCGATGCCGCCCTTAAGCAGGTCCTGGGCGAGCACGTCTCCCAGGCCGGCTCGCTGGTGACGTCCGAGCACCTGCGCTTTGACTTTACGCACTTCGAGGCCCTGTCCTCCGAGCAGCTCAAGGCTGTCGAGGATCTGGTCAACCAGCAGATCTTCGCTTCCAAGCCGGTCGTGACCCGTGTCATGGGCATCGACGAGGCTAAGGCCGCCGGCGCTGTCGCTCTGTTTGGCGAGAAGTACGGCGATGTCGTCCGCGTCGTCTCCGTGGGCGCCGAGGACCAGCCGTTCTCCCGCGAGCTCTGCGGTGGCACGCATGCTGCCAACACTGCTGAGATTGGCCTGTTCAAGATCATTTCCGAGTCCTCTACGGGCTCGAATGTCCGTCGTATCGAGGCCGTGACCTCTAAGGGTGCTCTCGACTATATGGCCGACCGCCTGGCGCTCGTCGACGCCGCCGCCGCTGCGCTCAAGTGCCGCGTAGACGAGGTTCCCGCCCGCGTGGAGAACCTGCAGGCCGAGCTGCGCGAGACGTCCAATAAGCTCAAGAAGGCTCTGACCGGTGGCTCCTCCGACGCCATCTCCAGCGCCATCGAGGGCGCCGTCGAGCTCGACGGCTATAAGCTCGTTGTCGCTGAGCTCCAGGGCCTTGAGGCTGCCGACCTGCGCAACGTATGGGATACCGTGCATCAGAAGGTCGCCGGCCCTGTCGCTTGTGTCGTCGCCAGCGTGACTGAGAAGGGCACTCCGGCCCTGCTCGCTGCCGGCTCCGATGACGCCGTCAAGGCCGGTTTCCACGCCGGTAACGTGATCAAGCCTGTCTCTTATACACATCTGACGCTGCCGACGATACTCCTTGTGTA
>CABRIB010000024.1 GCA_902470915.1 uncultured Collinsella sp.
GGGCTCGGAGATGTGTATAAGAGACAGATATAGAGTCGTTCCGAGACCTCGCGCAGCTGCAGATAGTTGCGTGGCCAGCGATGGCCGTTGAGCGTCGAGGCAGCCTCCTCGGACATACTCGGAGCGGCAGTTCCAAAGACATCTGACAGATATGACAAATACCGCGCAACCTTTTTCGATGCGCCACCCTGCTCGGCAATCGCAGGCGCCACACTTACTGCACACGCCAAGCGCTCGGTTACAAAAGCGGCCTGATCGCTTTCGCCACCGCCCGGCATATCATTTGCCGTCAGAACCACACGGCAACGCGCGGCCAGCGCCGTGTCGGTCATCGTAGAGACAAGCTCGCGCAGACGCTGCGGCGAAAGTGCATGCCAGCCGCCAATGCAAAGGGTCAGCCTTGCCTGGAACAGCGGCGATTCCGAGCTTTTGAGTAGATGGCGCCAGCCGCGATCTGTGAGCTCGTCAAGTACCACGGACACAAAGGGTTCGTCAGCATAAGGCCCATCCAGATAGAGGCGTTTTGCAATCTCTGACTGGCCAGCACCCAGTTCGCCCTCCAACATGAGGGGCACGCCGCGGGCATAGCTTTCGCAGACGGGGCCAGCGACCGCAGCGGCACCCTCGACAATGCCATACGCGCTTGCCTCGTAGCGCGCCTCGACCTCATCTGCGTTAAGCCACTCAATACCCGCATGTGCCGCCACACCGTGCACCTCGCGGACCACGACTACCCAAAGCGCGCCGTATTCCTTGGCGACCGGACGCACCGTAAGGCTCAAGCGCCCTCCCGCATGTCCCATCACCAGGCGCGTGCCGTTGCCCACGCGCCCCAGGCGCGCGGCGACAAATGCCGCGACATCTTGCTCGAGCGCGACATCATCCATGGTCGAAATCGCCACGCGTCCATGCCCATCGATTGCCAACGCCGAGGCCCCGGCAGCAGCCAAGGCCTCGATCAAGATTTGTAGCTTGGCGTCACTGTTCATACTGCGCCCCGTCCTCGGCGCCACGCCGCCACCGACGGCCGCGCGGGCGAGTGTTTCAAAATTGAACGATATTGCTCACCAAACACTATAGGGCAGAAGCCGCCGTCCTGCGAGTATATGAGTTGCCCCGCATCGCCATCCTGGCGGGGCGATAAGAGCTCTTCGGGACCTATAAACCTGCGGACAAGCCATACCCGCAAGAGCTCCTATCGCTCCACCGCGAGGATGCGCTCACCAGCACGCAGCACGCAAATAAGCTACTTCTCTACCAGATTCCCAGCACGTGCTGCATTCCCAAACTCATGCACGCAATGCCAATCCAGCAGCAAAAGCCCAATGCGATGGGCTTGCCGCCCTTTTTGACCAGCTCGACAATATCGGTATTAAAGCCAATAGCCGCCATGGCCATCACGATAAAGAACTTCGACAGCTCCTTGATGGGCGCCGTAATGGATGCAGGAAGCTGAAGCACCGTGGTGATTACGCTCGCCAGCACAAAGAACAGCACGAACATGGGAAACGCGCGTTTAAGCGAGAACGTGCTTTTGGCGTCGCCGCCGGCCTTGCGCGCCAGATGCATCTGCCAGCATGCGAGAACCAACGTAATGGGAATAATGGCCAGCGTCCTGGTGAGCTTGACCACCGTGGCGCTTTCGAGCACATTGGCGCCGGGATGCATACTGTCCCAGGCGCTCGCCGCAGCCGTTACCGACGAGGTGTCGTTGATGGCGGTGCCGGCAAACAGGCCAAAGCCCTCGTTGGTCAGCCCGAGCATGCCGCCGAGCGTCGGAAACACGAGCGCCGCGATAACGTTAAACAGGAAGATGACCGAAATAGCCTGGGCAATCTCGCGATCGTCAGCGTCGATGACGGGTGCGGTCGCGGCGATGGCAGAACCGCCGCAAATCGACGAACCCACGCCCACAAGCGTCGCGATCTTGCCCGGCACGTTCATAACGCGGCAGAGCACGAAGGCGATGACAAGCGAGGTCGAGATCGTCGCCACGATAATCGGCAGCGACTGAGCGCCTTTGGACAGAATCTGCGAGAGGTTCATGCCAAAGCCAAGCAGGATAACCGCGTACTGCAAGACTTTTTTGGACGTATAGGTGACGCCGGCGGCGAGCTGTTCGCGACGATTCTTGGGAAAGACGAGCGCCAGGACCATGCCAACGAGGATGGCGAATACCGGACCGCCGACCACCTCAACCTGTTTGCCGAGCAACGTCGCGGGAATGGCGATGATCAGGCAGAACAAGACGCCTTTCCAGCGCTCGCGTACGATATTTGCCAGTTGCATATGGGATTCCTTCTTTCTATTTCACGTTTGCGACGGCTTATGATACGGCAACATTGAGCACAGCCTTGCGCAAACACAGACTAAGATGCCGCGATAGTTCTCAGGCAACAGCCGAATTACCCACCGCGGAGAGCTGATTCGCGGCATAATTAACAACTGACATATGAGTTTGATAGAACAGTTGCGAGGCGCTATGGAAGAATCGATGCACGTCGGCGAGCAGGAAACGAGCCTACAGGACCAGTCCTACCACACCATTCGACGCAAAATCGTCTACCTGGACTACAAGCCGGGCGAAAAGCTGGGCGTCAAGCAGCTTTGCGATGACCTGGACATGGGTCGCACGCCCGTGCGCGAGGCTTTGGTTCGTTTGGCGCAGGAAGGCCTGGTGCGCACCGTGCCCCAGAGCGGCACCTACGTCTCGCCCATCAACCTCACCCTTGCCGAGAGTGCCTGTTACATCCGCGAGCATCTGGAAAAGCAGGTGATTGTGGAGTGCTGTGCGCGCGCCACGTCGGCCGGCATCGAGCAGCTCGACCGCGCCATCGTGCTGCAGGAAAAGGCCATGGCCGAGGAGGATCGCATCGGCTTCTTTTTGAGCGACAACCTCATGCATCACATGATTTTTAGCATCGCATGTCGCAGCACCGTGTGGTCGTGGCTCGAAGAGACCAATGCCGACCTTGAGCGCTTCCGCTGGCTGCGCGCTGCCACGCAGGTTCTCGACAATCAGGACATCGTGAACGAGCACAAGCAGATTCGCCGCGCTATCGCCGGTCGCGACCCCATCGAAGCGAGCTTTTTGGTCAGCAAGCACCTGCACATGATGTTCCGCAACCAAACCGAGGTCCTGGACCAGTTCCCCGAGTACTTCGAGACCAGCAAGCTCCGCTAACCTACCAAAAAAGGACAGGTTCATTTTGGCAGGTTTTATCCGAGCAAATGTAACAAGGCCCGGCTCCGTCTTGATGCGGAGCCGGGCCTTAGTCGCTAGAACGGCGGAACCAACTACTCGACCGTGACGCTTTTCGCCAGGTTTCGGGGTTGGTCGACGTCGCAGCCGCGCAGGATGGCGACCTCGCGGGCGAGCAGCTGCAGCGGGACACTCGCCGTGATGGGGCTGAACACGTCGCGGACTGCCGGCACGCGGATGATGCAGTCGGCGATCTTGTTGATCTCCTCGTCGCCCTCGGTGGCAACGACGATGACCTTGGCGCCGCGCGCCTTGCACTCCATGAGGTTCGACACGGTCTTGTCGTAGGTGGCACTCTTGGTGGCCACAGCGATGACAGGGAAGCCCGGGTCAATCAGCGCGATGGGGCCGTGCTTCATCTCGCCGGCGGCGTAGGCCTCGGCGTGCAGGTAGCTGACCTCCTTGAGCTTGAGCGCACCCTCGTAGGAAATAGCGGCACCCATGCCGCGGCCCACGAACAGCGCCGACTGCGCATCCTTGCACAGCAGGGCAGCCTCATGCACGGCATCGGTCTGCGTGTCCAAAATCCACTGGATCTGCTCGGCAGTATCGGAAAGCTCGCGGAACAGCATGCGTGCCTGTTTGGTGGTCAGGCGGTACTTGACCTGCGCCAGCAGCAGGGCCAGCAGCGTCAGGCTCACAACCTGGCCGATGAAGCTCTTGGTCGAGGCGACCGCGATCTCCTTGTTGGCCTTGGTGTAGATGACGCCGTCGCTCTCACGCGCCACGGGGCTGCCCACCACGTTGGTGATGCCGAAGACCTTGGCACCCTTGATGCGCGCATCGCGAATGGCGGCAAGGGTATCGGCCGTCTCGCCCGACTGGGACACGGCAACGACAAGCGTCGTCGGTGTGATGATGGGATTGCGATAACGGAACTCGCTGGCCGCCTCCACCTCGGTGGGGATGCGAGCCCAGCCCTCAATGAGATTCTTGGCAATGAGGCCAGCGTGATAGCTGGTGCCGCAAGCGATCACGTAGACGCGGTCGATGTCGTTGAGCTCCTCGAGCGAAAGGCCCAGCTCGTCGATGTCGAGCTCGCCGGCCGGCGTCATGCGGCCCACCAGCGTGTCGCGCACCACGCGCGGCTGCTCGTGAATCTCCTTGAGCATAAAGTCGGGATAACCGCCCTTTTCTGCCATGTCCAGGTCCCAGTCGATGTGGGTGACCTTGGGCTCGATAACGTTGCCGGCCTCGTCGGTGTACTCGACGCCTGCGGGCGTAAGCTTGGCAAACTGACCGTCCTCGAGCACCACGACGTCGCGGGTTGCGTCGATGAGCGCGATGACGTCGGAGGCGACATAGGCGCCGGTCTCGCCCGCGCCGACCACGATCGGGGAATCCTTGCGAGCCACGGCGATCACGCCGGGCTCGTCAGCGCACACGGCGGCCAGACCATAGGCACCGACCACGTGGGTGCAAGCCTCGCGCACGGAGGCCATCAGGTCGTGCGTCTCGGCATAAGCCTCTTCGATCAGATGCGCGAAGACCTCGGTATCGGTCTCGCTCTTAAAGTGGTGGCCTCGACCCTCCAACTCTTCGCGCAGCTCGGCGAAGTTCTCGATGATGCCGTTGTGGACGATGGCGATACGACCGTCGCAGCTGGTGTGGGGGTGAGCGTTAACGACGGAGGGCTTGCCGTGGGTGGCCCAACGGGTGTGGCCGATACCGCAGGTAGCGTCGCTGTCGATGTTGGAAAGCTCGCTCTCCAGGCCCGCGACCTTGCCCACGCGGCGGATGACATCGAGGTGCGCCGCGGCGCCCTCGCCCACCTCGAGCGCGACGCCCGAGGAGTCATAGCCGCGATACTCCATACGCTTGAGGCCCGTGACCAGGATGTTCTTTGCAATATCAGAGCCGGTGTAGCCGACGATTCCGCACATAAGATAAATCCCTTCGTTCGCGTGACTGCAAGACGTCCACGCACAAGGGGCGCTGAGACGTACAACGTTCGAGTATTGTACTCACGCAAACGCAAGCTGATATACCAGAAGTGGTATCTCAACTTAGATACCACCCGATGCACACATGCCCAAACCACCACGATGGGGACAGGCGCCTTTGTGGTGGCCTGGGCTCCAGCGTTTGCCCAGATAAAACCTGCCAAAATAAACCTGTCCCTAATTGGCAGGTTTTGACACCCCAGGGGCGGGCGATGCTACAATCTGGCTTGTACTTGAAACGCATCAAAGGGGCCGCTATGGCAAAGGTTAAAATCAGCGACGTCGCGCGCGAAGCCGGGGTTTCGTTGGGCACGGTTTCCAACGCGCTCAACCATCCCGAAAAGCTGCGCCCCGAGACCCTCAAGCTCATTAACGAGACCATCAATCGCCTTGGCTACCTGCCCAACCAAAGCGCTCGTCAGCTCGCGGGCGGCGCCACCAAGTCCTTTGGCTTGGTGCTCCCCCGTCTCGACCACGGTTTTTCGCTCCAAATTGCCAGCGGCGCCCATAACGAGGCCCGCAAGCACGGTTACGACCTACTCATCGCCAACGCCGATAACGACGATATTCTCGAGGACCATTACCTGCGTTACTTTATGGGCACGCAAATGTCCGGCGTCATGGTTCAGCCCATGGCATCCCCCGACTGGCACCCCGCTATGACCAAGATGCCCGTGCCGATTGTCCACCTGGACATCCATTGCTCCGCGCCCGGCTACTACGTAGCGGCCGACAACGAGGCGCAGGGGCGCATTATCGCCGAGCTCGCCATCGCCCGCGGCGCACGCCATATCACCGTTGTGGGCAGAGCGGCATTCATGCAGCTCACCCTGCGCGTACTTGGCATTCACAAGGCTCTCGCCCTGCATCCCGATATCAAAATTGAAGTCATTGACGCCGGAGAGTGGAATACCGCAGCCGACGGCTACAGTATTGGTGCTCAGATTGCCGGGCGCCCTGCCGACGAACGCCCCGATTTTGTCGTCGGCCTGACCGACGTGCTAGCCTCGGGCGTTATCTCGGCATTGGTCGACAAAGGCATCTCCGTCCCCGAGCAGGTTCGCGTGGCCGGATGCGACGGCAACCCGCTCGCTTGGAGCGGATCGGTCCCGCTCACTACGGTAGCGCCCCCGGGCTACGAGATTGGCCGCAAGGGTGTCCAACTGCTCATGGAGCAAATCGAGAACAAGGTCCCGACAAAGACCAAGCATATCCACGTCGGCTCTGCCGCGCGCACCGTCACCGCAGCCACCACCGCGGAGGACATCAACCGCCAAGAACTCGTGCGGCCGTTCCTGCTGGAACGCGCCAGCACCCAGGCAAGCAGCCAGACCGACGCCACGGCCATCAACCTCGGCGCGTATCTATAGTACGCCCGCAAGTATGCTAAGTCGCCGCTCAAGCAAAAGAGGCCCGACCATTGCCGGACCCCTTTTAATATGAGCAGGACATTGTCAAGAGGCAAAATCGGGCCTGGCCCCAACGATATGGGGTCAGGCCCTCTCCCTATATCAGCCCGTCCGCGGCGACCTCGGCGTGTCTTACCGACGCTCGTCTTTGCAGTTTAATATCCGCCCGCGGCGATCTCTCGCTGGGCAATCCGTTGCTACGGCTGAGGCTTCTACGTCGAACCGACAGTCTGTGCACGCGTGTGGCGCCCTGGGCGCTCGCAGAAAAGGGACCTGAGGTTCGCCTCAACGGCTTCGGATCGAACCGCTTCCGGGGTGATCGGCTTATGTGCGGGGGACCGGCCCCCCTACGCCTCCTCGGCCATGAGGCCGACCGCCCACACCCAGCAGGCGAGCTCGCGCGCCGTGGCCACGTTCGCCTTGTTGCCGTGGACCCCGCGCGCGAGCAGCGCCTCCCGCCTCTCGGCCAGCCTCCGCACGCCCTTGGCGGCATGCCTGCGGGCGCCCCGGTCCGGGGCCTGGCCCTTGGCGAGGTCCTTCGGCCGCCCCGAGCACGTCAGGTAGTGCCACGCGGCCTCGACCAGCGCCTTCCTCAGGTGCTTGTTGCCGGCCTTGGTGATCGCGCCCCTGCGGTCGCTCTCCCCGCTGGAGTGCTCGGAGGGCGTCAGGCCGACCCACGCCGCGAACGAGCGGGCGTTCCTGAACCTCGAGAACTCGCCGGCCTCGAACACGAGGTCGGCGGCGGACGCGGTGTCTACGCCCTTGAGGCAGCGGAGGGAGTCGACCCTCTTCCTCCACCTGGGCTTGCGGGCCTCGGCCTCGACGAGCCCCTCGAGCCTCGCCTTCTCCTCCGCCGCCCGCCTGACCGCGTCGACGTAGTAGGCGAGCACGTCGTTGTCGGCCCCCTCCGCGAACCTTATCGACTCGATCCAGGACCAGTGCGCCCGGGTCCAGTTGCCCTTCCTGCGGCCGGTGGGCGTCCTCTCGTCGAAGACGAGCCCGTGCCTGAGCAGGAACTTGGAGAGCCGCTGCTTCGAGCGCGAGAGGTCGTCCCTCGCGTCCTCGAGCGCCCTGGTCAGGTCGCGGGCGGCCTCGCACTCGTCGTCGGGGACCCACACCTCGACCACGTTGCCGACCGACAGCATGCGGGCGAGGAACTCGGCGTCGTTGCGGTCGTTCTTCCTGCGCCTGTCCGCGCTGGGCTTGATCATCTTCGAGACGGCGCCGACCACGCAGTCGACCCCCAGGCCGGAAAGCCTCTTCTGCAGGTCGAAGCCCGTGACCCCGGACTCGTACACGCACCTGGCCCTGGGGTCCACGGACCGCACCCACTCCGCGACGGCGCCGGCGTCGTAGCCGAAGGTCGCGGCACGTACCTCCCCGGTCATGACGTCGAGGGAGACGGCCTTTATCGAGCGGGCGTGGACGTCGAGGCCGACGAAGGTGGTAGTATCGAGCATGGGAGCCCCTTCCATGAATGCGGCGTGGCCGCCACGGTTGGATTAGACACTCACCATTGTCGGCCTAATCCGCGGTCTTTCATGCAGCAGGGGCTCTCAATGTTTTTATGTCCTGCTCATATCGTCTGTTTAAGCGCAAACGTAAGCAATTGCTCGTTTCAACGCCGCAATTGTCTAGCGCACGGCCTTGACCGCCGCCGCCAGATCGAACAGCGTATCGAGCACGGCCTCGCAGCCATCCACCACGTCCTGCGGCAGCGGCACGATATCGGGGACGGCAAAGACATGGCAGCCGGCCGTAATGCCCGAGACGCAGCCGTTGCGCGAATCCTCGACCACGGCACATTCCTCGGGAGCAAAGCCCACGCGCTCGCAGGCGAGCAGATACATCTCGGGGTCGGGCTTGCCGTGCACGACGTCCTCGCCACACGTTACCGTTTCAAACTTGTCAAAAAGACCGACCATCTTAAGGTTGCGCTCGGCCGTAACAAGGCGCGACGACGTCGCAAGGCCCACGTGATAGCCCGCAGCCAGCAGCTCGTCTATGCACTCGGCGGCGCCGGCCTTAAGTTCCAGTTCGGTCTTGACCATCTCGTCGCGAATCTCCTTGTGGCGACGATAGACCGCCTCGGTGGTTTCGTGGCTGCCGTAATGCTTATCGAGGATGTCCATAACATCGGGCAGCGTGCGGCCGATAAACTGATGGATCAGCGCTTCATCAATCGCGAGCCCCAGCTCAGCGGCGCCTGCCTTCCAGGCCTTAATCCCCAAACGCTCGGTATCGACCAGCGTTCCATCCATGTCAAAAATAACAGCCTTGATCATATCGGTCCCCCATCGACTCTCGCTGTCGCGTTGCTGCAACTCTACCGCATTTGGCAACTTGTATATAACGTATATACCATATTGCACTTTCGTTACACAGATAGAAGTCTTATGGCAAGTAACGCATTAGGATTATAGTTTTCGATCGAGTACTCAACGATAAGGAACGTTTCATGATTTTAGACACCACGGCACCCGCAGAGGAGCTTCAAGACAAGCTATCGGCGCTCGAGCAGCTGCTTTTGGCATACGGGCGCGTGGCTATCGGGTTTTCCGGCGGCGTTGACAGCAGCTTTTTGGCCGCCGTATGCGCCCGCGTCATGCCTACCAATGCTCTTCTCGTCCATCTCACCACGCCGCTCATCGGCACGCCCGAACAGGCTTCGTTTGAGCGGTCCGTTGATGGACAAGCCAATGAAGGGGCGCATTTTAAGCTCCCCGTGCTCAATCTTTCGGTCGATCAGCTGCAGCTCCCCCAGGTAGCCTGTAACGATGCCAATCGCTGCTACCACTGCAAGCACGCTGGCTTTACCGCCATCGTCAACCACGCCAAGTCGCTCGGCTTTCCCACCGTCATCGATGGCAGCAATGCAAGCGATCGCGGTGACTACCGCCCCGGCATGCGTGCGGCAGAAGAGCTCGGCGTACGCTCACCCCTTATGGAGGTCGGCTTTACCAAGGACGAAGAGCGCGAGCTGCTGCGCGCATGGGGCTATCCCGTTTGGAACCTGCCGGCGGGAGCATGTCTTGCCACGCGCGTTCCCACGGGCGAGGAGCTTACGCGCGAGAAGGTCGATTTAATCCGCGCCTGCGAGGATTACCTGCACGATCTTGATCTGGCACAGGTACGCGCGCGCTTGATCGGCGGCTGCATGCATATCGAGGCCGCACCCGCAGATGTCGCCAAGATTGCCGCCCTCGGCGGTGCCGCCGTCGACGACAAGGGCAAGACCCCGCTGCCCGCCGCCATCGAGTCCGCGCTGCGCGAGCTGGGCTGCGACCATATCTCCCCCGAGGTCACCCCCTACATTCACGGTGCCATGAATCAGTAACCTGTCAATAAGGGACAGGTTTGTTTTGGCAGGTTTTATCTTGTGAAAATATCGCGAGGCAGTCGCCCCTCTAGCACCCATCAAACTTCGAGAGACGATAGAGGGGCAATTCGGCTGCATCTACTTCTTCCGATAGCGGCGGTTGCGGCTCGTCGACGAACCCATTACTTCGATGAGTCCTTTATCCGCCATTCTTGGCAGATGGTAGCGGACGGACGAATTTTGGCATTCCGTCTCTCTAAAACAATAGATTTATCTCTCTAACTTTAGAGAGATAAGCGCCTTGTTTTAGAGAGACATTTAGAGAGATGTATCGAATTCGCTGTTAGATTGCCCAATGTTATCTCTTTAACTAGCTTTCTCTTTAGAGAGACATTTAGAGAGACGAGCGCAATCTCTCTAATCAAGGGCTCCACTCTTTAAGGTGCACACTTCCTAACCGTGCCCTAAGTTGCGGTGAAATAACTCACGATTAGCCTGCCAAAAAGGGACAGGTTTATTTTGGCAGGTTTTATCTGGGGAAACGCAAATAGGGCCGTGACACCCATACGGCGTCGCGGCCCTTTTCCTTGGAGAAGGATCAATTGATTGAACGGGATGACCGTTCTAGTCTTCGAGTCCGCTATTGATGAGCTCCGCAATCTCAACGGGATCGGTGCTCGCGCGCACCTTGTCACGGAAGCCGGCGTCCATCAGCATCACGGCAGCCTTGGAGAGCAGACGCAGGTGCGTAGTTCCGGCCTCGCCGGCGGGCACGTACAGCGCGAGCGCAACATCGACGGGCACCCCATCGAAGCTCGGCCATTCAACGGGTTCGGTCAGTTTAAGCACGGCAACGCCCGGCGTGTGGATCGCGTCGCTTTTGGCATGCGGAACGGCAAAACCGGCGACAAGGCCGGTCTCGGCCTCGTTCTCGCGAGCAATGAAGGCGGCCTCTACGGCAGATGCGTCATCGGCAAAGCCGAGCTCGATGGCCTGCTCGGACAAATAATGTAGGGCGTCCTCGCGCGAGGCGGCGGAATACCCGATTATCACTTGGTTGGCAGATACAAATCCCATGGAAACCTTCCTTACAACACGGACCTGACCGCAGCTTCGATGCCGTCGGCGTCCAAACCGTACTTGTGCAGCAAATCGACCGCAGGGCCGGACTCGCCATACACATCGCGCACGCCGACGCGACGCATCGGCACCGGATGCTGCTCCGCGAGCACCGAGGCCACGGCCTCGCCAAGACCACCGATAATCGAATGCTCCTCGGCAGTGACCACGCGACCGGTCTTCTTGGCGCTGGCAACCACCAGGCGCTCATCAAGCGGCTTGATCGTGTGCATATTGATGACCTCGGCATCGATACCATCGGCAGCGAGCGCCTCGGCAGCCTCAAGCGCCTCGGCGACCATAAGGCCACAAGCGATGATGGTCACATCGGACCCCTCGCGCACGACCACGCCGCGACCAATCTTGAACTCATAGTCCTCGTGATCGTTGATGACCGGTGTTGCCAGGCGGCCGAAGCGCATGTAAACCGGGTCCTCAAACTCATAGGCGGCGCGCACGCAAGCGCGAGCCTCGATGTCATCGGCGGGAACGATTACCGTCATACCCGGGATCGTGCGCATGAGCGCGATGTCCTCGCAGCACTGATGCGTGGCGCCGTCTTCACCGACCGAGATACCCGCATGCGTGGCACCGATTTTGACGTTGAGGTGCGGATAGCCAATGGAATTACGCACTTGTTCGTACGCACGGCCGGCGGCGAACATGGCAAAGGTGCTCGCAAAGGCGACGTGGCCCGTGGTCGCAATGCCGGCGGCAAGACCCATCAGGTTGCTCTCGGCAATGCCGGCGTCGTAGAAGCGCTCAGGGTGCGCAGCCTTAAACTTACCGGTCTGCGTGGCGGCGGCCAGGTCGGCATCGAGAACCACAAAGTCATCGCGCTCATTGCCCAGCTCGACAAGTGCCTCGCCATAGCTAACGCGCGTGGCGACTTTCTTGACGTCTGCCATTAGAGCTCCTCCCCTGCTGCTGCGAGCTCGGCCATGGCCTGCTCAAACTGTTCATCGTTGGGTGCCTTGCCGTGCCAGCCCACCTGGTTTTCCATAAAGGAGACGCCCTTGCCCTTCACCGTCTCGGCGATAATGGCCACGGGCGAGTCGCTCACTTTGCGGGCCTCGGCAAAGGCGGCGGCAATCTGCGCCATGTCGTTACCGTCGGCGAGCTCGATCACATGCCACTTAAAGGCGCGGAACTTGTCAGCGAGCGGCATGGCCGAGTTGACTTCATCGATCGTGCCGTCAATCTGCAAGCCGTTGTGGTCGACGACGGCAACAAGATTGTCGAGCGCATGGTTGCCGGCGAACATGGCCGCCTCCCACACCTGGCCTTCCTCGCACTCACCGTCGCCCAGCAACGTGTAGACACGGTAGCCGTCGCCCCAGTGCTTAGCGGCAAGCGCCATTCCAACTGCAGCAGAGATGCCCTGACCGAGCGATCCGGTGGACATATCGATGCCAGGGGCGTCGTTCATGTTGGGATGGCCCTGCAGTCGGCTGCCAATATGACGGAGCGTCTCGAGCTCTTCGACGGGAAAATAGCCGCGATTTGCCAACACCGAATACAGGCCCGGCGCCGCGTGACCCTTGGAGAGCACAAAGCGATCGCGATCGGCCTTGTGAGGGTCGGCAGGATCGATATTCATTTCCTCAAAGTACAGATACGTCATGATGTCGGCAGCACCGAGCGATCCACCCGGGTGTCCCGACTTGGCCGCGTGAACCGCAGTCACGACACCCTTCCTGACCTCATTGGCGACCTTCGCCAGCTCCTGGTTGGTCATACGAATTCCTCTCTTGAGAACAACCCCGGCACCGGATGACGCGATGCCGGGGCAATCCACTCGTTAAGCCTGAGCGACGACCTTCTGCCAGTCAGCCTCAAAAGAGGCGAGGCCCTGGTCGGTCAGCGGATGATGCAGGCACTTCTTGAGAGCGGCCATGGGCACGGTCGCAATATCGGCACCGAGTAGCGCGGCCTGGGTCACGTGGTTGGGCGTACGAACCGAGGCGGTGATGATCTCGACGGTGTCGTCGACGTTCTTGCCCGTCCAGTCGTAGTTCTTAATGCAGGTCACGACGTTGTCGAGCTGCGAGATACCGTCCTCGGCGATGTCATCGAAACGACCGACAAACGGGCTGATGTAGCGAGCACCGGCATTGGCGGCCATAAGGGCCTGCGTCGGCGAGAAGACGAGCGTCATGTTGACGCGCACGCCAGCATCGGCCAGCGCACGGCAGGCGGCAAGGCCGGCCTCGCACACGGGAAGCTTGACCACGATGTTGGGGGCGAGGGCGGCAAGGCGCTTGCCCTCCTCGATCATACCCTCGGCAGTGGTAGCGGTAGACTCGGCGGAAACGGGCAGGCCCTCGCAAAGCTCGGCAATCTTGAGCATATGGGGCTCAAAGTCGGCAAGCTTGCCGCCGGTCTTGGCGTACAGGGACGGGTTGGTGGTAACACCGGCCAGGCAGCCCCAGCTCTTGGCCTCGGCGATCTCGTCCAGATTGGCGGTATCGATAAAGAACTTCATGGTGCAAACTCCTTCGAAGGAATCCAAAACTCAAAAAATAGGACAAAGGGGATGTCCCTTTGTCCTATGTGCCGGGCCTGCGGCTGGGACATGCCCCAGGCCCGGCGTCGTGTAGGGAAAGCTACTTAGTCCTCGAGAGCCTTCTCGATGCGGCTCGTGACGCCCTTGAGGTTAAGACCGACGACGTACTGCTTGATCGGGCGCTTGATATGCTCGATCACAAAGCGCTTGCCGTCGATGTCCTGAGCGGCGAGGTTGCGGTAGAGCTTCTCGACCTGCTCCTTGACCTCAGGATCGTTGAACGCATAGTGACCGGAGACATCCAGGATCTTCAGGCTGAGCTCATCGTCGGCAAGGATGTCGTCGACCTGCAGGTTGACGTCGTCGCCAGTCATCCACTTGCGCCAGCGCTCGGTCTTGATAGCCTTGACCAGCAGGGTGTGATACAGGTCGGAGGGGTCATCGCACAGACCGTTGTCGACCAGGATCTGCTCGGTAGCGCAGAGCTTGAGGTAAGCGCGGGTCTCCTCGGTGCCGTACTGAGGGGCGACATTAGAGGCTGTCACGTGAGCCGGGATGTGCTCGAGCAGCGTCGCGTCATCCAGATAGTCGGCGTTGTGCTCCTTCAGGCCCACGCCGTAGCGCTTAGCCATATCGGCAAGCTCGCGAGCATTCTTAAAGTTGTAATGACCGACCTGCTCGGTCCAACGGGTGAGCGTACCAGTCTGGCCGACGATAAAGGTGGGCATGGGGCAGCCGCGCTTCTCGAGCTCGGGCTGCAGCTGAGAAATGAACTCCTCGTACTTATCGGTAGAGGTCAAACCGCCATTGGTCTCCTCGGTACCGACCTCATAGGCAACCTCGGGCAGATTATGCTCGCGACGGTACTGCTCAAGGTAGTCGATAAGATCGATCGTGCGGCGAAGCACCACGTCGAGCGGAATAACCTTGCCGATCTGATAGGGATCCTTGGTGGGGTCGACCATCAGCAGGTCAAAGCCTGCCTCCATGTCGGCGACGAAGGACTTGCGGGCGAGCTCCATGGCCTCGTCCTCGGGCAGGTGGGCGTTACGCTCCTCGTCGCGCTGCCACGGACCGCCGTGATCGCGGCACAGGTAGTACGGACCGGTGTAACCCACCTCGTCGGCGACCTTCTTGATGTCGGCGGCAAAGCGCGTCTGGTCCCAACCGTTGACGTAGCCGGCGCCCATCTCGTCCATATCGACCTGGTTGCGGCTGGCGATAAACATGGGCGGGAAATCCTCGTCCTTGGCAAGCTCGAACACGGCCTGAATCAGGTTGGGGCTCATGGGACCAATGCCGACCATGGTTGCGTGATCGCCGCTATCCTGCAGCTTGAGCATGCCCTGAACGGCCTGGCGGATGGTGAGGTTGGACATTTTGTTCTCCTTCTCCAGAGGATTTTTGACAAAAGTTCCCTGGGACCCAGATACGGGCCCTATCAGTACGGATGGATTTTGTTGTGTAGGGGCGGTTGTGCGGAGTCAAATCCATCCCTCCGCACAACCGGAGTCCTTAAAGGTTTACTTGGCCTGCTTATCGAGCGTGGGCTTCATGGCAATCAGGATTGCAGCGGCGACCACAGAGCCAATCACGATGTCCAGGCAGAACAGCGCGACGTTGTTGGTGGCAAGGGCGACGATAAAGCCACCGTGCGGGACGTAGCAGTCGATACCCTGGAAGGCGGCGAGCGCCGCACCCACGGCAGAGCCGATGCAAATGCCGGGAAGGGTGTGACCGAGGTCTTTGACCGCGAAGGGGATAGCGCCCTCGGTAATACCGATACAGCCCATGAACAGCGCGGAGATACCCATCTGACGGTCGGCGTCATCGAACTTGTTCTTGGCGATGAGCGCAGCGAGGCCACAGGCGATCGGGGGAATGGCGACGGCGACGCGGAACATACCGTTGGGGCCGTAGATGCCGGAGGCCATGATGGCCATAGTAAAGGTCGAAGCGGTCTTGTTGATGGGGCCGCCCATATCGAAGGCGGTCATAACACCAATGACCAGGCCCAGGACGACGGCGGAGCCACCCTGCAGGCTACCGAGCACGCTGGTGAGCCAATCCATCACGAAGCCAAGCGGCGTGGCCAGGATGTAGATGTAGGCCATGCCCAGGACGAGCGAGGTCAGAATCGGGATGATCAGGATCGGCATGATGGTCTGGATGGTGTTGTTGACCTTCCAGGTCTTCATCCAGCGGACAAAGTAACCGCAGATGACAGCCATGATCATGGCGCCCAAGAAGCCGGTCGAAACGCTGTTGCCGCTCGGGGTGACGACGGCGTTGTTGACCAAGTAGCCCAGGACAAAACCGGGGGCGAGCGCGGGCTTGCCGGCCATCGAGTAGGCGATGTATGCCGCAAGCACCGGGATCATCATGGAGATGCCGGCCATGCCGATGGTGTTAAGACTCACCATCAGCGGGTTCGTAACCTCCATGCCGTTGGCGCCGGCGGTACCGGATGCCAGCGAGAAGGCGAGAAACACGCCGCCGATAACGACGATGGGGATAAAATAGGAAACGCCGGTATTGAATGCATTGAGCAGCGTCTTACCAGGATCGGCAAAGATGGACTGCTTGGACGCCGGTGTCGGGGCCTGCGGGGCAGCGGAGACGGCCTTCTTCTCTGCCTTGGCCTCGGCCTTGGGCGCGTCAACGGCGCCGCCCGTCGCCTTGATGATTTCAACGGCCTGGTCGATAATCTTTACCGGATCGGCGATCACATCCGAGGTACCGACCTTCAGGAACTTGCCCTCGGCCATCTTCTGCTCAAAACGGTCCTCGTTCTCGACACCCACGTCGACGGACTCGAACACCAGGTCGGCGGAATCCACGTCTTCCTGCGTCAGCTCGTTCTCGATACCCAGACCACCCTGAGCCTCGACTTTGCACTCGATGCCACGGGCGGCGCATTCATCCTGAATCGCCTTCTGGGCCATATACGTGTGGGCGATACCCACGGTACAGGCGGCAACGCCTACGATCTTCATTGCTTCCCTCTTTTCATAGAGTTGCGTGCGCAAGACACCGTTTGCGGAGGCCTCCGGAGCATCCCCTGCCGTTTGGACTTGCTGTCTTTTCGACAAGACCAATATAGGTGCTCGTTTTTCTTAATGCCAGCTTATTTCGGTAAACGCGCAGGTCAGAGCGTTGGTTATGCGATTTAGTTATGCGTTTAACCAAAAATGAATCCTGCGATTTTACCCTCGATTTCAAAAGTCAAGAAGTATTTGATTTTCTCGGTAGACGGCAGATGCGCATGCCGGTCACAAATTTCGACCCCACCCGTATACCTCATTTGTTGCATACTCATATGAAAGGAAAGGGTCGCTCACCGAAGCGTATCCCTCACCAAGACTCAAAGTCATCATGTTGGAAAATGCTCATCTGTCGGAAGGAGTCGCTGTGGCAAAACAGCGCGTTACGATCGCAGACGTCGCTCGAGAGGCGGGAACCTCGACGGCAAGCGTCTCGTATTACCTCAACGACAAACGAGAAAAACTTAGCGAAAAGACGCAGAACAAAATCGCGCGCGTCATTAAGGAACTCGGATACGTTCCCAATGCCCAGGCGCAAACGCTCACCGGCAAACAAACCCACGTCATCGCCATCATCATTTTGGATAACACCAACAAATGGGCGGGGCTCGTTCTCAATGGCATGGAGCAGGTCATGCTCCCCGCGGGCTACCAGACGGTCGTTTGCACGAGCAACTTTAACCCCGAGACCGAGCTCATGTACGTCGACAAGATGCTCTCGCTGGGCGTCGATGGCTTTATCATCCAGCCCACGGCAAACTTCAAAGCCGTGCACGACCGCATTAGACGCGCCGGCAAGCCGGTCGTCTTTTTCGATGCGGCCATCTATAGCCCAGGTACCAGCTGGATCAAAACCAACCTTTACGACGGCGTGTACAACGCCACACAGGCACTCCTCGACGCCGGCTACGAAGATTTCTTTTCCATTGCCGCCAACATGACCGAGATGCGCACCCGCATGGAGCGTTTTCAGGGGTATGCCGAGGCACTGGCAGCGAACGGACAGCTCTACAAAGCGATTCCCATCGACCACAACAAGCCGTCAATCAACGAGCTTACCGAGTACTTTAAATTCAAGTTCAATCCCGCCAAGCGTACGCTCATCTTTGTCCAAAACCAATGGGCGCTCCCCCGCGTCTACAAGGCACTTCAGCCCATGGCCCATCTGCTTCCGCAGCAAATCGGCCTTTTGGGACTCAACTGCGAAGACTGGACCAACCTCACCACACCGACCGTCTCCACCATCATCGAGCCCGTCGACCAGGAAGGTCGCGAAGCAGCCGAGATGCTGCTCGCCCTACTTGACGGCAGCAGCGAACCCGGCGAGCAGCGCATTCTCGAGTGCAAGCTCAACTGGCTCGACTCCACCTCGATCTAGACCGCGGGACAAATTAATCAGTAGCGTCTATCCCAAATCTTGAGTATTTGTTCGATAGAACGACCTTCGGCGGCTCCTGCTAGACTGGTAGATTCCCAGCCGTCCATCCAGGAGCCTCAATGTCGCGCAAGTCCACCTACAAGCAAGTACTTTCCATCGGCACCGCCGTGGTGCTGGGGTTTGCGCTGTTTACGGGATCGATCGACGGAGCGCCCAAGCTGTTGTCGCCGCAAAGCGATGAGCAGGCGGCGGCTCTGGCCGAAAAGCAAAACGAGAGTCCCAGCCGCACCGACGACGAGGCAGACCTGGTCGCTCGGCTCGAATCGGGAGCGGCGAGCTCCGAGGACTCCGGCGATGGCTCCGAATCCGCCACGACCAACACCAACGGCAACGTTGCCGAGGACAGCGCCGCCACCCCCATCGACGAGGTGGAAAACCCCGACCTCAACCGCGCCCGCGGTGTTTATCTCAGCAGCATTCCCGACTACGCCGGCAACCCCTACGTTGCCCTGCGCGCCGACAGCACGCACCCGCTAGGTACACCGTCATTCACGCTCGACGAGTATGAGCGTGCCACCGAAGAGGGCTGCTTTAAAAAATTCTCCAAACTCGACAGCCTGGGCCGCACTCGCAAGGCGCTCGCCTGCGTAGGCCCCGAGTCGCTCGGACAGGGAAAGCGCGGCGATATCTCGCGTATCCATCCTGCCGGTTGGCACCAGCAGCGCTACGACTTTATTCCAGGCCAGAGCCTCTACAACCGCTGCCACCTTATCGCCTGGTCGCTCTGCGGCGAGAACGCCAATCGCAAGAATCTCCTCACCGGCACGCGCTATCTCAACGAGACGGGCATGCTGCCGTTTGAAGAGCAGATCCTCGACTACATCCGCGACACGGGCAACCATGTGCTCTACCGCGTCACGCCCATGTACAACGAAGAGGAACTCGTCTGTCGTGGCGTGCGCCTTGAGGCGCAATCGGTCGAGGACCACGGTAAGACCCTCTGCTTCCACGCGTACTGCTACAACCTGCAGCCGCATGTGCAGATCGACTACGCCACCGGCCGCAACCAGGCATCCGGAGACTAGTGCCGACTGCGCTGCCCGTAGCCCAAAAAATGATCCGTTTTCCTCCGTCCCCCAGGGATCAAATAAGGCCGTCCCGGTTACCCAGGACGGCCTTTTCGTCAGCACCTACATTGCAGGCAACGCCACACGTTACTTGGCGCGGCCCTCCTCATAGCGCTCGACCAGCTTGGCCTGAACGTCATAAGGCACCTGCTCATAGCCTGCGGGCTTCATGGTAAAGTCGCCCGTGCCGCGCGTGATAGAGCGCAGGCGCGTCGAGTAATCCGTCAGCTCGGCGAGCGGCGCCTGGGCAATGACTACGGTGTCGCCGCGCTCATCGGTCTCCATACCCGTCACGCGACCGCGCGAGGCCGAGATGTCGCCCATCACGGCGCCGGCGTAGCTCTCGGGGATAGTCACCGTGATTTCCTCGATGGGCTCCAGCACCACCGGGTCGGCGTCGGCGCATGCCTTGCGCAGACCGATGCGAGCCGCCGCGCGGAACGCCATCTCGTTGGAGTCGACGCTGTGATACGAACCGTCGTACACAGCCACGCGAATGCCCGTGAGCGGATAGCCGGCAATAATACCGTCCTTCATGGTCTCCTGGACGCCCTTGTCCACGGCGGGAATCAGCGAGCGCGGGATGCGGCCGCCCACGACCTCGTCCACGAACTCATAGCCGTCGCTCGTGCCGTCGGGCCCAATGAGCGGCTCCACGCGCAGCCAGCAGTCGCCGTACTGACCGGCGCCGCCGGTCTGCTTCTTGTGGCGACCCTGGGCGCTCGCCGTGCGGCGGATGGTCTCGCGATACGGAATGCGGATCGGCACGCTCTTGGCCGCGACCTTGGTGCGATCCTCAAGACGATTGAGCAGGACCGAAACCTGCGCCTCGCCCACCGCCGAAATGATGGTCTGGCCGGTCTCCTCGTCGCGGTCGATGCTCATAGTCGGATCGGCCTTGCAGGCCTTCTCGATAAACGTGTAGAGCTTCTCTTCGTCGCCGCGGTTCTCGGCCTCGATAGCAATGCGGTACTGCGAGTTGGGGAACTTAAACGCCGCAGCCTCGACCTTGCCGGTAATCGAGAGCGTGTCACCCGTCTCTGCCGCCAGCTTGGGCGCCACGATGATGTCGCCGGCATAGGCGTGGCCGACCTCGGTCATGTCACGGCCGCACATCACATACAGGTGAGCCAGACGCTCACCCTTGCGTGTGCGCGCATTGATCAGCTCAAGGCCCGGCTCAAGCGTGCCCGTCAGCACCTTGATAAAGCTGATGCGACCCTGCTGCGGATCGGCCAGCGTCTTAAACACAAACGCCACCGGGCGGTCATCGTCACTCGAGATCTTGAGCGAATCACCGTCGATGAGTGGCATCTCACCGTAGTCCGTCGGCGCCGGGAAGTATGTGGCGATGTCGTCCATCAGCGAGTTGACGCCCTGCTCCTTAATGCAATCGCCCGCAAAGACCGGCACAAAGATGCGCTCGGCGATCGCCTTCGACAGCAGGCCCTCAAGCTCCTCCTGCGTCAGCGTCTCCTCGCCTTCCAGGTACTTCATCATCAGCTCATCGTCGGCCTCGGCCACCAACTCGCACAGATGGTCATGGGCCTCCTCGGCCTGGGCACGATACTCCTCGGGAATCTCCGACTCAACGGCTTCGGTGCCGTTGCAATGGCGCGCCTTCATGCGCACCAGGTCGATGATGCCGTCAAAGTCCTCGCCCTCGCCCCAGGGAAGGGTCACGGCGCCCAGGCGCGTGCCAAAGCGCTCCTGCAGCAGGTCCATCGTGGTCGCAAAGCTGGCCTCGGAGCGCGACAGGCGGTTTACGAACACCGCACGCGCCAGACGCAGGTCCTCGGCGGCATACCAGAGCTTAACCGTCGTAGGCTGTGGGCCGGCCTCGGCGTCGACCACAAACAGAGCCGTCTCGCAGACGCTCATCGCGGCAAAGGCGTCGCCGATAAAATCGGGGTAGCACGGGGCATCGAGCACATTGATGCGCGCGCCCTTCCAGTCGATCGGCGCGATGGTCGTCGAGATGGAAAATGCACGCTTGACCTCTTCGGGGTCATAGTCGAGCGTGGGCTTGGTGCCGTCGTGGCCGCCCAGGCGGGCGGTCTTGCCGGAAAGGTGGAGCATGGCCTCGGCGAGTGAAGTCTTGCCCACCCCGCCTTGGCCTACGAGCACCACGTTCCTTACATTGCCGGTCTTGGGAGCACCCATGATGACCTCCTTGCAGGGCCGCGCGCAATGCGCGACGCCAACGGGGAGAGTTCGCGGTCGGTGCCATCCCGGGAGCAGCATGGTCGGCAGCCGAGCCGACTCACCCTCCAAATGTCCTATGCCACCACCCTACCCTCACGGGCGACCGTCCATGCATACCTTTCGGCGCACGTATGAATACAGGCGGCGAGAGGAAGAGACAAGCTTGTGAGGCGATTATTGAACCCCGTCGATGCAAACAAAAAGCCGCCACAGACCGTAAGACCTGCGGCGGCTTCGCCTTAATTAATAGTTGAGTAAATACCTGAGCCTATCCCTCGATACGGCTCAAGAACTCACGGGTGCGCTGCTCACGCGGATGGTCGATGACCTGCTCGGCAGGACCCTCCTCGACAATGCGGCCGCCATCCATAAAGACCACGCGGTCGGCAACATCGCGCGCAAACTGCATTGCGTGGGTCACAATCACCATCGTCATATTCTGCGCGGCAAGGTCTTTAATGACACGCAGCACCTCGGCCGTCAGCTCGGGATCGAGCGCCGAGGTCGGCTCGTCAAAGAACAGGATCTCCGGGTCGAGCGCCAAGGCGCGGGCGATACTCACACGCTGTTGCTGACCGCCCGAAAGCTCACACGGAACCTTGTTCTCGTTGCCCGTAAGCCCCATCTGCGCGATCAACTCGCGCGCACGAGCTTCCGCCTGTTCGCGCGGGCGCTTAAGCACGCGGATCGGCGCGTCGATGATGTTTTTCATCACGGTATAGTGCGGGAACAGGTTGTAATTCTGGAACACCAGGCCGAATCGCGAGCGTGCCCGCTTGGGCACATCGCCCTTCGCATAGACCGCGCCCGAACCCGCATCCGTCGCAACGGCAAGGTCGCCAAACGAGAGCGAGCCTCCGTCGAGCGTCTCGAGCAGCGTGGCACACCGCAGCAGCGTGGACTTGCCGCCACCCGAAGGCCCGATAATCGCCACGACCTCTCCACGCTTTACCTCGAGCGAGATATCCTTGAGCACCTCATTGCCGCCAAACGCCTTGCGAGCGTTCGATATATTCATTACCGAATTAATCATGGTAGTAATCCAATTTTTTCTCGGCGGCGCCCAGCAGCATCTCGACCACGAAATTAAAGACCTGTCTCTTATACACATCTCCGAGCCCACGAGACGGACTCCTA
>CABRIB010000025.1 GCA_902470915.1 uncultured Collinsella sp.
CACAAGGAGTATCGTCGGCAGCGTCAGATGTGTATAAGAGACAGATCTTGTCGAGCAGGCTAAAGTGCGTCTTGCCCTCGCCGATCTTGGCGGCCTCGAGCTCCACCTCATGCAGGATGTCCTCGAGGTTCTCGTTGAGCTCGTCGATCTCAAAGCCGTTAGAAGGATGGAACGGCAACGCGATCATGGGCTTAATACTCGACAGATCGACTTCGACGCAGCCGTCGTAGTAGGCAACATCGGCGGGCTTGAGCTCGCGGTAGTCCTCGCCGCGGCCGTGCATGGTCAAAAACGCGTGCGTGTCCTCGTCGGTGGCCCAGATGCTCGACAGGCAGGTGGTCTCGGTGGTCATGACATCGACGCCGTTGCGGTAGTCGGTCGTCATGCTCGCGATGCCGGGGCCCACAAACTCCATGACCTTGTTCTTGACGTAGCCCTTGGCAAAGACCGCCTTGATGATGGCGAGCGCCACGTCGTGCGGACCGACGCCGGGGCGCGGGGCGCCCGTGAGGTAGATGGCGACGACGCCGGGATAGGCGACATCGTAGGTGTCGCGCAGCAGCTGCTTTGCCAGCTCGCCACCGCCCTCGCCCACGGCCATGGTGCCCAGAGCGCCGTAACGGGTGTGCGAGTCGGAGCCCAGGATCATCTTGCCACAGCCGGCGAAGTTCTCACGCATAAAGGAGTGAATGACCGCGATATGGGGCGGAACGAAGATGCCGCCGTACTTTTTGGCAGCCGAGAGGCCAAAGACGTGGTCGTCCTCGTTGATGGTGCCTCCCACGGCACACAGCGAGTTATGGCAGTTGGTGAGCACGTAAGGCAGCGGGAACTGCTCCATGCCCGAGGCGCGCGCCGTCTGGATAATGCCGACAAAGGTGATGTCGTGGCTCGCCATGGCGTCGAAGCGAATCTTGAGCGCCTCGGGGTCGCCAGACGTGTTGTGTGCTTGAAGGATCGAATACGCGATGGTGCCACGCTTGGCATCCTCGGGCGTCTGCGTAATGCCGCGCTCGGCAGCCTCAGCCGCAGGCACAACCTCGCTGCCGCCGCACAGGTAGATGCCGTCCTCGTACAGCTTAACCATACTGTCTCCCACTCTGCCCGAAAGGCTCGGGCGCATAGCATACATTCGTTCAATATCGTGCCATAGAACGGTTGCGAGTGGGTTACGAATCTACACGTTCACTTTATCTCAGTAAAGTACAGGACAAGCCCGATGTGGGCAGGCAGATTTGGTGCAAGAGCGTCCCTTTCGACTAGTCGTTTAAGAACGTCCCCAATGACTACACCAGAGCGAGCAAGGCAACGCCGCAGGTAGAGGACGGACAGCGAGCGACGTCCAGAGCGAACAAGTTGGCATGAAAAAGGCAAGGCATAGACCTTCTGGTCATGCCTTGCCTTTTGAATGACAAATTGTCGCTCTGGGCGGCGCGCAGCGTCGAGCCGTTACGCCGTTCGGCAGAACGGCGTAACCTAGAGATCCCCGCCGGCGCCCAAAAGCTTGCGCATGACCTGTTCGGGGTTAACCGAGCCGTCGCGCGGGACCAGGGCGGTGATCTTCTTCTGCATCTTGTACTCGTGCAGCTCGTCCTCGAGCTGGCGCACGCGGGCACGGAGTTTTTCGTTCTCGCGCTCGCGCTCCTCGGCGCGCTCCTTCATATCGAGGATGCGCACCACGCCGGCAAGGTTGATGCCCTCGTCGGTCAGTTGGTTGATGAGTTCCAGACGCTCGATATCGGCACGCGAATACAGGCGCGTGTTACCGCCCGAGCGCTGAGGATTCACCAGGCCCTTGGACTCGTAGACGCGCAGAGTCTGCGGATGCATGCCGGTCAGCTCGGCCGCCACGCTGATCATGTACAGCGGTTTGTTCCTATTGTCCTCGGCCATGCTACCTGACCCCTTTCCGTCTCGTTATCGTCCATCATAAGCCCGCGGGCGCGGGCGCGCGCCGCGACCGCCCTAGTACGTCGCCTTGTAACGGTTGACCTTCTCGCGATAGTCGCGCGTGTCGGTCTCCCGCAGCTTGGTCATGGCATCGCGCTCGTCGTCGGACAGGTTCGTGGGGACCTGCACCTTAATCTCGACAAGCAGCGCGCCTGTGCGGCCACGGTGCTTAACGTCGGGCGCCCCCATCTCCTTAAAGCGGAACTTCTTGCCCGTCTGGGTACCCGCGGGCACTTTCAAACGGACCGTCGCACCGCCGGGCGTAGGCACGTCCACCGTGCAGCCGAGCGCCGCCTCGTAGACCGAGACCGGTACCTCCATGGTCACATCGGCGCCTTTGCGCTTAAACAGCGGGTGCTCCTCCACATGCGTGGTCACGACCAGGTCACCGCGCTCGCCACCCGCAACGCCATACTCGCCGCGACGCTTGTAGCGTAGCTTGCCGCCGTCGACCGCGCCCGCGGGCACTGAGACCGTGATGGTCTGCTGCTCGCCCGTCGAAGGAATGCGATAGGTGACTTTGTGAGTCACGCCGCGGAACGCGTCCTCGGCCGTTACGTCGACAGTCAGCGACAGGTCGCCGCCCTTGCGCGCGCGGCTGCGACCCGCGCCGGCACCGGCAGCGCCCGCAGCCCCGGCAAAGCCCGAGCCCCAATCGCTGCCCCAGGCGCCATTGCCGCTAAAGATGCTGTCGAAGATGTCGCCCCAGCCGCTGGCGCCCGCGCCGGCACCGTAGCCGCCGCCATACGCGCCGCCTGCGCCCGGCATGCCGCCAAACATGAGCATCTGGTCGTACTCTTTGCGCTTCTTCTCGTCCGAAAGCGTCTCGTAGGCCTCGCTGATCTCCTTGAACTTGGCCTCGTCGCCGCCGGCATCGGGGTGATATTTTTGCGCGAGCTTGCGAAACGCGCTCTTGATCTCTTTGTCGGAGGCGCTCTTGGATACGCCCAGGATGTCATAGAAGGTTTTGCCTGCAGCCATCGTAGCTCCTCTCCTGTTATATCCGCCGTCCCTGCGGACGGCGGCTCATGCTGTCATATGGCACTAGGCCAGAAAGGGCCCCGGGTGTTGCCCCGGGGCCCTTCTCAATTACTCCTCGGTGCTCTCGGCCGTATCGGCCGCGGCATCCTCGGGCGCCGCTTCGGGCTCCGGTGCGGGGCGTTTCTCGCCACCGTAGGTCACCGTCACCATCGCGGAACGCAGGATGCGATCCGCCATGCGGTAGCCCTTCTGGTACACGTCGTTGACGGTCTCGTCGTACTGCGATGCGTCCTCGACACGCCCCACGGCCTGGTGCTCGAGCGGATCGAACGCCTCGCCCTTGGGGTCGATGGGCTCAACGCCCTCGTGCGCAAACACATCGAGCAGCTTGGCATGCACCGCATCAACGCCATCGACGAACTGCTTAAAATCGTCGGAAAGCTCCTGGCTACGGGCATGGTCGATTGCACGCTCGATATCGTCAACCACCGGCAGCAGCGCAGTGACGAGCTTCTCGGTCGCGCGCTCGCGCTCGGCGATGCGCTCGTTGGCAGTGCGGCGACGGAAGTTCTCCCAGTCGGCCTGAAGACGGGCGGTACGCTCGGTGGCGTCCTTTGCCTTGTCCTCGGCGGCCTTCTGGGCCTCTGCCGCAGCATCGAGCTCGCTGCGCACGTCGGCGAGCTCCTTTTGGGCCTGCTCGAACTTGAGCTTAAAGTCGTTATCGGCGGCTTCCTCACCGGCGCGGATAGCAGCTTCCACCATCTCGTCCTCGGTCATCGTCGCCTCCTTGTTGGAATCCTCTACCTGGTTCTCGGCAGCCTCGGCGGCCGGGGCCTCGTTGGCCTCGGTAACGTCTGCGGCCTCTACGGGAATCTTCACGTCCTTCTCCTCAGAGTCAACGGGGGCGGCGCCAGCGGCGGCCGCCTCCGTGCGAGCTTTACGGGCGGACATGATTATTTGTCCTCGTCGTCCACAACCTCGTAGTCGGCGTCGACGACGTCATCGTCGGCAGGCTGGGCGCCGGCGGCACCGTCGGTCTGCTGCTGAGCGTCGGCGTAGACAACCTGGGCCAGCTCGTAGGCCACGGACTGCAGGGACTCGCCGGCGGCCTTGATGGCCTCGACGTCAGAGCCCTCGAGCGCCTTCTTGGCGTCGGCGATAGCGGCCTCGGCCTTGGACTTCACGTCGGCGGAAACCTTGTCGCCCAGCTCGTTGAGGGTCTGCTCGGTGGAGTAGCACAGGCTGTCGGTCTGGTTGCGGACCTCGACCTCTTCCTTCTGCTTCTTGTCCTCCTCGGCATGAGCCTCGGCGTCCTTGACCATACGATCGACTTCGTCGTCGGAAAGCGCGGTAGAGCCGGAGATGGTGATCTGCTGCTCCTTGCCGGTGCCCTTGTCCTTAGCGGAGACCTTGACGATGCCGTTGGCGTCGATGTCGAAGGTGACCTCGATCTGCGGCACGCCGCGGCGGGCAGCCGGGATGCCGGTCAGCTGGAACTTACCGAGCGACTTGTTGTCGCGGGCAAGCTCGCGCTCGCCCTGGAGCACGTTGATCTCGACGCTGGTCTGGTTGTCGGCAGCGGTGGAGTAGACCTCGGTCTTGGAGGTCGGGATCGTGGTGTTGCGGTCGATCATCTTGGTCATGATGCCGCCCATGGTCTCGACGCCCAGCGACAGCGGGGTAACGTCGAGCAGCAGGATGCCCTCGACGTCGCCGGTAAGCACGCCGCCCTGGACGGCTGCGCCGTCGGCAACGACCTCGTCGGGGTTCACGGACATGTTGGGCTGCTTGCCGGTCATGGTCTTGACCAGATCCTGGACGGCGGGCATACGGGTGGAGCCGCCGACGAGGATGACCTCGGTCAGATCGGAGAGCTTAAGCTTGGCGTCGCGCAGGGCATTGGTGACAGGCTGCTTGCAGCGCTCGAGCAGGTCGCGGGTGATCTTCTCGAACTCGGCGCGGGTCAGCGTGTAGTTGAGGTGCAGCGGGCCGGACTGGTTCATGGTAATGAACGGCAGGTTGATGGTGGTCTGCTGGGCGGCGGAGAGCTCCTTCTTGGCGTTCTCGGCGGCCTCCTTCAGACGCTGCAGGGCCATGGGGTCCTGACGCAGGTCGACACCGTTCTCCTGCTGGAACTTATCGGCCATCCAGTCGATGACGCGCTGATCCCAGTCGTCGCCGCCCAGGTGGTTATCGCCCGAGGTGGACAGAACCTCAAACACGCCGTCGGCGAGGTCGAGGATGGAGACGTCGAAGGTACCGCCGCCCAGGTCAAAGACCAGAATACGCTGGTCGGTGCCCTGCTTGTCCAGGCCATAGGCCAGAGCAGCAGCGGTCGGCTCGTTGACGATACGCTTGACGTTGAGGCCGGCGATCTTACCGGCGTCCTTGGTGGCCTGACGCTGGGCGTCGTTGAAGTAGGCCGGGACGGTGATGACGGCGTCAGTGACGGTCTCGCCCAGATACTTCTCGGCGTCAGCCTTCATCTTTGCGAGCGTCATGGCGCTCACCTGCTCAGCGGTGTAATCCTTGCCCTCGATGTCGACGACGGCACGGCCACCCTGGCCCTCCTTGACCTCATACGGCACGGTCTTGATCTCAGAGGTGCACTCGGAGTACTTGCGGCCCATGAAGCGCTTGATGGAGAACACGGTGTTCTTGGGGTTGGTGACAGCCTGGTTCTTAGCGGCCTTACCCACGACGCGGTCGCCGTCGGCACGGAAGCCCACGACGGACGGGGTGGTGCGGTCGCCCTCGGCGTTCACGATAATGGTCGGAGAACCGCCCTCGAGAACGGCCATTGCGGAGTTAGTAGTACCAAGGTCGATACCAAGAATCTTGCCCATTAGAAATTCCCTCTCTCTTGTGCGTTTGCACCGACTCGGCGGTCTGCCGAGCGGTGTTTCGGCTTGTCTTTCAGGATGTAGTGTATCCCCTTATGGGCCGGAATATACAAAATCTAAGTCAATTCATATAAGATTTCTTATTGCCGAGAGTTTAGGTTCTTAAATGCGCAGGTAGATGCGCTGTTTGAGTTCTAGGCAAATCTATCGAGATCTATGTAGAGATGGCTGAGGCTTGGGTCCGAGGGTGCCTGGGGCTGCCTTGCGGAAAGCTCGTCCCGTTTTGAGCGTGGATTCCGGGCCGCGGTTTCCGTCTGAAGGCTCAACCGGAAACCGCGGCCCGTTTTGAGAGCTGATACCGGGTCGCAGTTTCCGCTAGCGGGCCCAACCGGAAACTGTAACCCGGTTTTCGGCCAAATAACGGGATGCCCTTTCCGCAGGCGCGCTCAATAGCTCAATATTTCAAGTCACCTTTAGCTAACATTTGCGCAGCTCAACGGCCCCACCTGCGCGTTTTTTAGTAAACCTTGGCATACTCGGCGAACGGTATGAAGATGCCGGCCAGAGGGTATTGCAAACGGTCGCTCCCGTGGTATGTTTTTGCCCGAATCAAACCGGCGCGCATCGTCTGTAGCGTCGGTCAACAGAGAGGAAACTACCATGGCTCATCCCGTAATTGATGCCGACGAGTGCATCGCTTGTGGCGTTTGCGTCGACTCCTGCCCCGCTGGCGTTCTGGAGCTCCAGGACGTCGCTACCGTCGCTGACGAGGACTCCTGCGTCGCCTGTGGCGCTTGCCAGGACGCTTGCCCCGCTGGCGCGATCACCGAGATCGTCGAGGAGTAACAACTCCCCCACTTGCACACTCAAAAGTACACCGTGCACAAAAAAGGAGGCCTCCGCATCGCCGCGGAGGCCTCCTTTTTTGTGCGGATAACTAATTTGGCACCGCCGTTGGTTGAACTCGCGCCAGCGAAAACGCCCCATTTGAGGCAAGGTGGCCTGAAAGAGGAGGGAAGCGTACTCTGGTACGCGACCGACGATTGAAGGCCAGATTGTCCAAATGGGGCGTTTGCAGCGTCGGCTAAGAGAGATCGTCTTCGTAGGGCATCAGGTCTGCTAGGTAGCCTTTCTCCTTGAGCATGGCCTCGATCTCGTCGAGGGTCTGCTCGTCTTCCGCCGCGATGCGATGGAAGTGGTAGCCGCTCGTCACCGTTAGTAGTGGAAAGCTCTTGCCGCTCTCGATATCGCGCAGATAGCGCTCAACATCGCGACGATTGCGGATGTCCAGGTCGGCCGTGATCTTGCCGTACACACGATGGTTGACGATCACGTTGAGCACGGCGCCGCCCGCGTCGACGATACTCGTAAGCTCGTCGCCCGCCTGCTCCACGCTGTGGCGCACCTTAACAAGACGCGTGGGCACAGCGGGGCTGCTGGGGGCCTCCTGCAGCACGTAGCCGCGATTGGTCGCCACGATATCGTGCCCATCGGCGCGCAGCAGGGCGATGTCTTGCACGACAATCTGGCGGCTCACACCCACCTCACGAGCAAGTGCGCTGCCGGAGACGGGGCCCTTGGCTCCCTCGAGCACGCCCATGATGGCACGGCGACGCTCGCGGGCGTCCATTATTTACCGTCCAGCAGACGCAGGTGCTTAAGCGAGAGGTCGAGAATCGGCGCAGAGTGCGTCAGCGCCCCCGAGCTAATATAGTCGACACCCAGATCGGCGAGTGCACGGATATTGCTGGCGTCCACGTTGCCCGAGCACTCGGTCTTGGCACGGCCGGCGATAAGCTCGATGGCGGCAGCCATATCGTCGTGGGTCATGTTGTCGAACATGATAATGTCGGCACCGGCCTCCACGGCCTCGCGCACCATGTCCAGGTTCTCGCACTCGATCTCGACCGTCGTGGTAAACGATGCATGGGCGCGCGCCATCTCGATCGCACGCGTCACGCCACCGGCGGCGTCGATGTGGTTGTCCTTGAGCATGACAGCCGTCGACAGGTTATAGCGGTGGTTGCTGCCACCGCCGATCTCGACTGCCGCCTTTTCAAACACACGCATGCCCGGTGTGGTCTTGCGCGTGTCGACAAGCACGGTCTTGGTGCCCTCGAGCGCAGCCGCCATCCGATGCGTGTAAGTAGCGATGCCGCTCATGCGCTGCAGGTAGTTGAGTGCCACGCGCTCGCCCGAAAGCAGCACGCGCGCATCGCCGCGCACCTGACCCACGTGGTCGCCGGCATGCACCTCGTCACCGTCGGCAACATCAAACAGCACCGAGCTCTGCGGATCCAGCAGCTCAAAGGTGCGAGCAAACACATCCAAGCCGGCGATGATGCCATCGGCTTTGGCGATAAGCTCCACCGTGGCGGGGCGCGCCGTGGGGCACACGCTCGCCGTGCTCACGTCCTCAAAGGTAATGTCCTCGCGCAGAGCCTGCAGAATCAGATCATCGACGACGAGTTTCATGGTAATGGGATTCATGGTCTACTCCTCCACGGCCTGCGTGCTGGCGGCACGGGCCAAATCATCGATTGCCAGGGTGTCGGCGCTCAGGGCGCGATGACGGCCATCGAGCGCGGGCTCGCCCGCCTGCTCCACGGCCAGCGACTCGCCGGTGCGCATACGCCAAGCAGCGCGACGACCCCAGACTAGGGACTCGAGCAGGCTGTTGGAAGCTAGGCGGTTCTTGCCGTGAACGCCGTTGCAAGCCGTCTCGCCCGCGGCATAGAGCTCGGGCATCGAGGTGCGGCCATCCTTGTCGACCCACACGCCGCCCATAAAGTAGTGCTGCGTGGGCGTAACGGGAATGGGCTCATCCAGGATGTCGCGACCGTCCTCAAGGCAGCGCGCGCGGATGTTGGCGAAATGCCCGGTCACCACGTCGCGCTCGACGGGGGCAAAGCTCAGCCACTCGTGCTCGGTGCCGTCCTGCTTCATCTGCTCGCGAATAGCGGCGGCGACTACGTCGCGCGGCTGCAGCTCGTCGGTAAAGCGCTCGCCGGCAGCGTTGAGCAGAATCGCGCCCTCGCCGCGGCAGCTCTCGCTGATCAGGAAGGTGCGGCCCGGCTGCGGCGAGAACAGTCCCGTGGGGTGGATCTGCACGTAGTCCAGGTGCTCCATCTTAATGCCATGCTCCTGAGCGATGTAGCAGGCATCGCCCGTGAGCTGCGGATAGTTGGTCGAGTGGTCGTATACGCCGCCGATGCCGCCCGTTGCCCACAGCGTGTGGCGGGCATGGATCTTAAACAGCTCGCCGGCATGCACACCCTCGGCGACATTTGCCAGCTCGTCGGCGGGACGAAGCGAGTTGTCCTCGTCCACGGGAACGGCGACGACGCCGGTGCACACCGTGGCGCCGTCACGCTCGCCCGTTAGAATGTCGGTCATGGCCACGTGCTCCAAAATCTGCACGTTATCCAGCTTGCGAACGGCCTGGAGCAGCTTGGTCGTGATCTCCTTGCCCGTAATGTCGGCATGGAAGGCAATTCGCGGACGGCTGTGCGCGCCCTCGCGGGTAAAGTCGAGGCTACCGTCGGCCTTGCGCTCAAAGTCCACGCCCATGGCCAGCAGGTCGTTGATGACCGAGCGGCTCGAGCGGATCATGATGTCGACGCTCTCGCGGCGGTTCTCGTAGTGGCCGGCGTGCATGGTGTCCTCAAAGAAGGCATCGTAGTCCGAGCCCTCGGGCAGCACGCAGATGCCGCCCTGCGCGAGCATCGAATCGCACTCGTCGACCGCGCCCTTGGAAAGCATGATCACGCGCGTGCTCGTCGGCAGATTGAGGGCCGCGTACAGGCCCGCCACGCCGCAGCCGGCAATGACGACGTCGCACTCCATATCGGGGTATTGCTTGGTTTCCACAGGAATCCTCTCCCTTGTAATGTGGCATAAGGGACTGCCCCTCATGTCACATTGTTCTAGCGCGCTGCGTACTCGAGCATACGGTCGAGCGTGAGCTTGGCCTGGTCTGCCGCCTCGTCCGAGACGCCGATCTGCACCTCGCCCTCGCCCGTCTCCAGGCAGCGCACGAGCTTTTCGAGCGTGATGAGGTCCATGTTGACGCAGGTGGGCTGCACCGCGGGGAAGTAGAACTTCTTGCCGGTGCCCTGGCAGCGGCGCTCGAGCTCGTAGAGCACGCCGCGAACCGTCACGATAATGAACTCGCTCGCGTCGGACTCCTCGGCATACTTGATGATGCCGGCGGTGGAGCCGATGTAGTCGGCCTCGGCCAGGACGTCGGCCTTGCACTCGGGGTGCGCCAGCACGAGCGCGTCGGGGTGGGCCTCCGTCGCGTCGACGATCTGCTCGACGGTGATGATGTGATGGCGCGGGCAGTAGCCGTTGTTGAGGATGACGTGCTTTTGCGGCACCTGCTCGGCTACGAAGCGGCCCAAGTTTTGGTCGGGAATGAACAGGATATGCTGCTGCGGCAGCTCGGACACGATCTTAACGGCGTTGGAGCTGGTGACGCACACGTCGCTCCAGCTCTTGATCTCGACCGTGGAGTTGACGTAGCAGACCACGGCAAGGTCGTCACCGTACTCGGCACGCGCCGCGTCGACCGTCTCACGCTTGACCATGTGAGCCATGGGGCAGTCCGCGCCCGGCTCGGGCAGCAGCACGGTCTTGGTGGGGTTGAGCAGCTTGGCGCTCTCGCCCATAAACTCCACGCCGCACAGCACGATGGTCTGCTGCGGCAGGCTTTTGGCAAGCTTTGCCAGGTAAAAGCTATCGCCGACGTAATCGGCAACGGCTTGGACCTCGGGCGCCACATAGTAGTGCGCCAGGATCACCGCGTCACGTTGGGTTTTTAGTTGCTGAATGGCCTCGACGAGCTCTGCGGGTACCAGTGCCGCGCGCTCCGTTGCCGTCGTTGCCGATGCTAGGCCGGCCGCGATGTCGCGTGCAAGCTCCGACGCATCCATGTTCGCGCTCTGTGTCATCAAGGCCCCTCTCTTTTGGCGAATCTTGGGGCTTTAGTATGACACCTAGGTTTACAGCTGACAAGACAGCTGTAAACCTAGGTGTAAAGTTGAAATAAAGATTCAGTTATGCGGCAGGTCCATTTTCGAACCGGCAAGCTGAGGATAGTCGAGCTCTCGATAGCGCAGGAGGCATCTTTCGCCACCGCAATACCGCTTGGCGCGAGTTGCACGCCGTGGGGCGCAAACGGTCCGCACCCCCGCAAGCGGCGCGTACCCGATGTGGCAAAATCGAACTACTTAAGGGGGCCGAATGCTCAAGATTATTGCCTGCGACGATGATGTCGCTTTTCTAGATAGACTGCACCGGATGATCGACTGTTGGTCGACCGAGACGGGCACGGCGGTCGATGTTGCGCTCGTCACACGCGGCGAGGACCTGCTGGCCCGCCATGCCGCATCGCGCGCCGACATCATTCTGCTCGACATGATCATGCCGCTCGTCAACGGCATGGACACCGCACGCGAACTGCGCCAGGCCGACACCGCCGTGCGCCTGGTGTTCCTCACCTCGTCGCCCGAGTTCGCGCTGGAATCCTACGAGGTCCGCGCCTTCGACTATCTGCTCAAGCCCGTGACTTACGAACGCCTGGCGCAGTTACTCGACGAGCTTTCGAGCATGCGCCCGGCGGCAACCGACGAGCTCGTGATCAAAACTTCCTTTGGCTACCACGCCCTGCGCCTGTCCGACATCGAATATGCCGAGGCGCGCAACAAGCACGTGGTCTTCCACCTGCGCGACGGACGCGATATCGAGGCACTCGAGTCGTTCCGCAGCGTCGAGGACCGCTTGGAGCAAAACGCAGTCTTCTTTAAATGCCACCGCAGCTACCAGGTCAACCTGCGCAATATCGATCACTTTGACCGCACGGACATCGTCATGCGCTCGGGCGCGTGCATCCCGCTTTCGCGCAGTTGCAAGCAGGGATTCCAAGACGCCTACTTTGCGGTGCGCTTTGAGGGTGGGAGACACTGATGGTCTCCTCGGTCGAAATGGTCCTTTGGGCAATCCACCACGCCACGACGCTGCTCTTTGGCGTCTTTGCCTCGGCGGCGCTGTGCGGTGTCGAGATCAACCGGCGTCATGCGCTTGAACTGGTGTTGGTCGGCATCGTGACCGGCGCTGCCTTTTCGATTGCCAATGTCGTTGGCGGCGAACTATTTGCCCGACAGGTTTATCCACTTGCCGTGCACCTGCCGCTTATCGTCTACCTGTGTGCGCGCTACCGCCTGAGCCCGCTGCTTGCCGCGCTCGGCATTACGAGTGCTTATCTGAACTGCCAGTTCAGCAATTGGATGGGCATCGCCGCCTTTGCCGCAACCGATTCGCAGATCGCGTACTATCTGGCGCGCATCGCGACCACACTCGCCGTCTTTGCCGTCCTGTTGCATTGGGCCGGCGACATCGGTCCACGCTTGGCGATTAAAAGCACCACCGAGCTGGGCATCCTTTTAATCCTGCCGCTCGTCTATTACGTCTTTGACTATGCCACCAACGTCTACACCACGCTGTTCCACTCGGGCTCGGTGGTAACGGTTGAGTTTTTGGCATTTGCGCTCTGTGCCTTCTATCTTATGTTTCTTGCCGTTTACCTGCGCGAATACGAAGAAAAGGAAACCGCCGAGCGAGAGCGCTGGATGCTCGAAACCCGCGACAGCGCCGCCATCAAAGAGCTCGAGGCTTGGCGTCAATCTGGGCGCGAGCTGTCGATTCTTCGCCACGATATGCGCCACTTCCTACGCGGCCTGGCCGCTTTAATTGAGGAGGGCCACACCGACGAGGCGCTCAAACGCATCGATGAACTCTGCGAAGCCGGCGATCGCACCGCCGTACGCCGCTTCTGCGCCAACGAGACCGTAAACATCGCGCTTTCGTCATTTAACTCGGATATCAATAGAAACGGCATTACCGCCAACCTGCGCGCCGCCGTACCCGAAACCATCCACGTAGGTGACGCCGACCTGTTTAGCGTGCTCTCAAATGCCTTGGAAAACGCTATCACCGCCGCGAGCGCCGCGCCCCAGGGAAAGCGATTCGTCGACTTTGACCTGCGATTAGAGGACGGCCAGCTGCTGCTGTTAGTTTCCAACACGTTTGACCGCGCGCCGCGCATGGTCGACGGCATGCCCGTGACCCGGCATGCGGGCCACGGCTTTGGCACCAAGAGCATCAAACTTGCCGTGGAGCGCATGAACGGCAACTGTCAGTTCCGCATTAACGGCGATCGGTTTGAGCTGCGCGCTGTGATGTAGGGGCTGCCGCCAGCCTCGCTACAGCGGAGCGGCTGCCGGGGTCAGCTGCTTGATGTATGCCCACATGCGCTGCTTGGCCGCTTTGTCGGTCAGCGCCGCCTCAAAGCCATCGAGCGCGAGCACACGGCGGCCCTGCACATGGGCGACCAGGCCGGGCTTGAGCATGGCGGTGTCGAAGTCATCGATCGCCACGAGCATATCGGCGTAGGTCTCGCGCATGGCGTCAGCCGCGTTGTTGTCGAGCAGTAGCACCGCCTCGGGGTCCAAAGCCTCAAGCGCCTCACGGAACAGCTCGCACGGCAGAGTCTCGCCCACCGCGACCGCTCCGTCACCCACGCCGGCGACGCTTGCCAGCACGCAAAAATCTTCGGGCGCGTAACCGATGGCCCCAAGCGCCTTGCGCAACGCCGCGCCATCCGGGCCGGCGGCAAGCTCGCCACCCGAACGCTCGGCCTCGTCCAAATCGCCTTTGACCAGCACGATCGGCGAGCACGCGTTGCCCGCGATACGCACGCCACGACCCGCGAGCGATGCGAGCTCCTGCTCGGTCGCCTGGGCGATGGCTTCTTTTTTCTGGCTTTGTGACGTGGACATGCGCTCTCCAATCGTTTGCGTGCCCACCATTATATAAAAGAGCTGCCCGCGAGTGGTTGCTTTGCGGACGGCTGGGTATAAGCACGGTCGTACTGAGTTTTACGCGGCCGAGCCGCGTCGCATTATGGAGGTCACCATGGCTGACATTAATCAGATTACCCCCGAGAACTTCGATTCCATCGTTAACGACAGCCTGCCCGTGCTGGTCGATTTTTGGGCACCGTGGTGCGGGCCCTGTCGATCCCTCTCGCCCATCGTTGACGAGGTTGCCGATGAGCTGGCGGGCAAGCTTGCCGTTGCCAAATGCAACGTCGACGACAACCAGGATCTGGCCATGAAGTATGGCGTCATGAGCATCCCCACGCTGATTGTGTTTAAGAACGGCGAGGAGATTGACCGCTCGGTCGGCGCTCTGCCCAAGGCGAGGCTGCAGGCGCTGCTGGAGAAGCATCTGTAATACGCTTGTTACTTACCCGCCGTCTATGAGCGCTTTTGCACCGCTCGCCGGACTTCTAGATGCACCGAGTCCAACCACGGATAGTATGGTAGTCACAAACAGCCCCCAGTGAACGGGTGCGGGTCGCACAGACTCGTACCCGTTTTCTTATGCAGCTGCGCGCAGAGCAGGCGTAGTAAAATCTGAACCACTGAACTACCCCATACAAAAGGAGATTTTCCATGCATGATGTTGGAATGAACATGAGCCAGCTTGCCATGAGCGTCAAACAGGTCGACGACACCATCGAGCTCGCTCATGAGTGGAGCCATCAGCTGCTGCATGCGACCGAGAATTTTGACATGGAGCGCATCGGCGCCAAGCTCGAGGCAGCCATGGCCGCGCTGCACGAGGCCCATGCCGCACTCGAGGGCTACGAAGAGGCCATCGAGGCCGACCACAACTCCGTCGGCTCCGTGAAGCTGGTGTAAGGTGGCCGAACACGAGCACAGCTGCGGGTACGAGCACGAGCATCCGCACGGGGCGGACGGTGACGCGGGCTGCCACTGTAGTGGTTCCGGCTCCGAGCTGGTCCGTTTTTCGGTTACCGCACCCGACGATCTGCTGCGCCGTTTTGACGAGCAGATCGCACGCCGCGGCGACGTGGCCAACCGATCCGAGGCCGTGCGCGACCTGATTCGCGCCTCGATCGCCAAGGAGCAGATGCGCACGCCCGATGAGCACGTTATCGGGTCGCTCACCATGATCTACGACCATCACACCGGCGATCTGACGCGCCGTCTGGACGAGGTGCAGCACGACTACACCAACGAGATCGTATCGACCATGCACGTGCATCTGGATCACCACAACTGCTTGGAGATTCTGGCGCTCAAGGGTCGCGGCGAGCGCGTCTACGAACTAGCCGATCGCCTGCTGGGCCTGCGCGGCGTTAAGCACGGCGAGCTCACGTGCGCCGCCACCAAGCAGAGCCTGGGGCTGTAGCGGGATTTCCCGCAGCGCACCTGCCAAAAAGGGACAGGTTTGTTTTGGCAGGTTTAGCGTTTTACCTACCAAAACAAACCTGTCCTTTTTTGGTCGGTTTTGATGAGGGGTGTCGCATGCGGCATGTGCATATTCATGTGACGGGCATTGTGCAGGGCGTTGGCATGCGGCCGTTTGTGTATCGCGAGGCCATTGCGTATGGCATTTGCGGATGGGTGCTCAATGCGGGCGACGGCGTGCATATCGAGGCGCACGCTTGTGCCGAGGCGGTTGACGGATTTGTCGCCGCGCTTTCTGAGCATGCGCCCGCGGCGGCTCGCGTTGAGCGAGTCGATATTGCGGATTTGGAGCCTGGCGGCTGGAGCACTGCCGATGAGCAGGGCTTTCACATTGTGGCGTCGCAGGACCAGACCGCGCACACGACGCTCGTCTCGCCCGATATCGCCACCTGCGACGATTGCCTGCGCGAGTTGTTCGATCCCGCCGACCGACGCTATCACTACCCCTTTATCAACTGCACTAACTGCGGCCCACGCTTTACCATCATCCGCTCGCTGCCTTACGATCGAGCGGCCACCTCGATGGACCATTTTCCCATGTGTCCCACCTGCGCTGCGGAGTATGCCGACCCACTCGACCGGCGTTTTCACGCGCAGCCCGATGCCTGCTTTGATTGCGGTCCGCATATTACGTGGCGCGAGGCTGTGAACGGCGATGCGTGCGGGAATTCGTCCGCGACACCGGCCGTCGGCACCACACGCGAGGCCAGCGACGCTATCATCGAGCGCTGCGTTGAGCTGCTGGCCAGCGGTGGCATCGTCGCCATCAAGGGCCTGGGCGGATTCCATCTAGCCTGTGATGCTGCCAACGAGCAGGCGGTGGCCGAGTTGCGCCATCGCAAACGCCGCAGTAACAAACCACTTGCCGTCATGGTGCGCAGTCTTGCCGATGCCGGGCGCCTGTGTCATATCGACGACGCTGAACGCGATCTGCTCGCCGGCAGCATCCGCCCCATTGTGCTGCTGCGCCGGCGCACTGTTGGCGAGGGCAACGTCGGTTCCCCCGATATCCTCGCCCTCGCGCCATCTGTCGCGCACGACTTGCCCGAGCTCGGCGTCATGCTCCCCTATACACCGCTTCAACATCTGCTGCTTGTAGCTGCCGCGTCGCATGACATGCACGCGCTGGTCATGACCAGCGGAAACCTGAGCGAAGAACCCATCGAGACCGACGACGACCTTGCCTGGGAACACCTCGTTGCTGCCGGCATCGCCGACGCGTTGCTCGGCAACGACCGCGCAATTCTGTCGCGCTACGACGACTCCGTGGTACGCGTGGTCGACGGCGACGTCATACCCGTGCGTCGCGCACGCGGATATGCGCCGCAGCCGCTGTCGTTGCCGGAGCTCAACGGCACCACGCCCTGCGTGCTCGCCTGCGGTCCGCAGCAAAAAGCCACGATCGCGCTCACGCGCGAGGACGCCAACGGTCATACGACCTGTTTTGTGTCGCAGCATATCGGCGATGTCGAAAACGGCGCGACTTTCGATGCCTGGAGCGCCGCACGCACGCGTCTGGAAAACCTCTTTGACCTGGCGGCTGCCGCCTTGGCATGCGACATGCATCCCAGCTATCTGTCGAGCCAATGGGCGCGCGAGCAGGCACGGGAGCACAATCTGCCGCTTATCGAAGTCCAGCACCATCATGCGCACATCGCGAGCGTAATGGCAGAGGCGATTGTCGCAGGCCGGCTTGCGCCCGATGCACGCGTCCTCGGCATCGCCTTCGACGGCACGGGCGCCGGCACCGATGGCACCATATGGGGCGGTGAGTTTCTTATCTCCCGTCTCGCCGATTTTGAGCGCGTCGCGCATCTGCGCACCTGGGCGCTCCCCGGTGGCGCCGCATCCGTACACGATGCCCGCCGCAACGCCTTTGCCCTGCTCAGCGAGCTCGACCTGCTCGAGCACCCGGGAGCTGTGGGGCTCTTGAACAGCCTTGACGAGCAAACGCGCAGCATAACGGCAACGATGATCGAGCGCGGCATCAACAGTCCGCGCACTAGCAGCATGGGTCGCCTGTTTGATGCCGCAGCCGCGATTTTGGGCATTTGCGGCCAGGCAACCTACGAGGGCGAACCCGCCATCGAGCTCGAAGCCGCCGCCTGGCGCGCGCTCGACAGCGAAATCGCCCATTTTCCCGACGACAACGCCGGCTATTCCGCATCTGACCCATCGTGGCTGGACGGCCCCTATGTTCTGGACCAGAAAGCACTCTTTGAGGCACTTTTGGGAGGAATTGAAGCCGGAGCGCCCGCCGACAGGCTCGCACTCGATTTCCATGTCGCCGTCGCGCGCTCCTCGGCGCGCATCGCCAGCGATATCTGCGTGCACGAGGGCATCGACACCGTCGCGCTCTCGGGCGGCGTGTTCATGAACCGACTTCTGCTTCAGCTTCTCACCCGCGAGCTCAAAAGCGCAGGCTTTACTGTCCTTGTCCCCCACACCGTACCCGTCAATGACGGCTGCATCGCCTACGGTCAGGCAGCAGTCGCACGCACTCGCCTCGCACAGGTCGCGCCACAATAGGCTGTTCGGCCAGCCCGCAAGCCGCCGTCTCACAGGCGTAACGCGTTTGCCCGCGAACCCCGCGAGCGCTACAATCAACTGATGGATTATTGAGCGCTCATCCAGCGCAAAGCGTATACAAGGGGAACAATATGTGCCTTGCCGTTCCCGGTAAAGTAGTCAAACGCGACGACGGCCTCAAGGCCACCGTCGACATGATGGGCATCGAGCGCCCCGTGTCGCTGCGGCTCGTGCCGACGGCGCAGGTTGGCGACTATATTCTCGTACACGCCGGCTTTGGCATCCAGATTGTCGACGAGCAGGAAGCACAGGAAACGCTCGAGCTTGTTAATGCCATGTCCGAGCTGGTCGAAGAAGACCAGCTGGCCACCAACCCGGCGGAGGCTTACTAGTGGCGCCCGAGCAGCCGGCTCGCTCCGGTATCGATTTCTCGGCATTCCGCGACCCCAAGCTGGCTCGCGAGCTCATCGACCGTATTCATGAGCTTGTCGGCAACCGCAGCATCAACCTTATGGAAGTCTGCGGTACGCATACCGTGAGCATTGGCCGCTATGGCTTTCGCTCCATTATGCCGACGGGACTCAAACTGCTAAGCGGCCCGGGATGCCCCGTTTGCGTCACCGCCAACCGCGACATCGATCACGCAATCGCGCTTTCCAACATGGACGGCGCCATCATCACCACCTTTGGCGACATGATGCGCGTGCCTGGATCGTCCACCTCGCTTGCCGCGCGAAAGGCGTCGGGGCGCGACATCCGCATCGTCTACTCTCCGCTCGACGCACTCGACATTGCCGAGCAAAATTCCGAACGCCCGGTCATCTTTATGGGCGTCGGCTTTGAGACCACAACGCCCACCATTGCCGCCGCTATCCTGGAGGCCGACGCGCGCGGGCTCCAGAACTTCTCGGTCTACTGTGCTCACAAGACCACGCCGCCGGCCCTGCGCGCGATCTCCAACGACCCCGAGACCACCATCGACGGCTTTATCCTGCCTGGTCACGTAGCTACCATCACAGGCCTGGCACCCTTTGGGTTTTTGGTCGACGAGTTCGAAACCCCCGGCGTGGTCACGGGATTTGAGCCGGTCGATATTCTGCAGGGCATCTGCATGCTGGTCCAGATGGTTGTCGAGAACAGGCCGGCGATTGACAACGCCTACCGCCGTGGCGTCAATGCAGACGGCAACCCCGTAGCGCGCCAGCTGGTCGAGCAGGTGTTTGAGCCGTGCGACACCACGTGGCGCGGGCTGGGACCGATTGTCAGCTCGGGTCTTTCTATCCGACCCGAATTCGCGCGCTTTGATGCCGGCGTCCGCTTTGACGTGCCCATTGAACCGACGGTCGAACCACGCGGGTGCCGCTGCGGCGACGTGCTGCGCGGTGCCATCACGCCGAGCGACTGCCCGCTCTTTGGCCGCACCTGCACGCCCGAACACCCCGTCGGCCCCTGCATGGTGAGCTCCGAGGGCAGCTGCGCGGCGTACTTTAGATACCACGGCTAGCCCGGACGCACCCGCACGCTGGCACCACCCACGATTGGAGTTTTGGATATGTCCCATAGCATCACCGATAGCACCGTCCTGTTGGGCCACGGCTCCGGCGGTCAGATGATGAAGCGCATTATCGATGATGTCTTTCTGGATGCCTTTGGGTCGCCCGAGCTGCTTGCGGGCAACGACGCCGGTGTCGCCGCGCTGCCCGCAAGCGGGCGAATCGCCATGTCGACCGACAGCTTTGTGGTAACGCCGCAGTTCTTCCCCGGCGGCAATATCGGTCGCCTCGCCGTATGCGGAACCGTCAACGACGTCGCGACCTCGGGCGCTAACGTGCGCTACCTGTCGTGCGGCTTTATCCTTGAAGAGGGCTATCCCATGGATAAGCTCCGCCAGATTGTGCAGACGATGGCCGAGACGGCGCACGAGGCGGGCGTGTCCATAATCACGGGCGACACCAAGGTGGTCGAGCGCGGCGGGGCCGACGGCGTCTATATCAATACCGCCGGCGTGGGCGAGGTACCCGCGGGCGTGGCGCTCAGCGGCGCAGACTGCCGGCCCGGCGATGTCATCCTGGTCTCGGGTACACTGGGCGACCACGGTATCGCCATCATGAGCCAACGCGAGGGCCTGGCGTTTTCGAGCACCATCGAAAGCGATGCCGCGCCGCTCAACCACCTGATTGCCGACGTTTTGGCCGCAGCGCCCGGCACGCGTTGCTTTCGCGACCCCACGCGCGGTGGCCTGGCGTCCACACTCAACGAGTTTGCCCAGGCCAGCGGTGTTGCCATGGAGGTCGACGAAGATGCCGTGCCCGTGCGTCCCGACGTGCAGGCCGCCTGCGAGATGCTCGGCTACGATGTGCTGCAGGTGGCAAACGAGGGCAAGATGGTCGCCGTCGTACCGGCCGAGCAAGCCGATGCCGCACTGAGCGCCATGCGCGCCGCCCACTACGGCGAGAACGCCGCCGTCATCGGTCGCGTGCTGCCGCTTGCCGAGGGCGCCCGTCCCGCCGTGCGCGTGCGCACCGGCTGGGGTTCGACCCGCATCCTCGACATGCTCGTAGGAGAGCAGCTGCCGAGAATTTGCTAACGACAAAGGCTCAGGGCTATTAAAGATATTCAGATTCCAAACATGCCCGGCACGCATGCCCAGTATCATGGGGTGCGTTTTACAACTCAAGCGGCAGGAGCACCCATGGCAGCAGCTTTTTCCCATGTGATCTTTGACCTGGACGGCACCATCCTCAACACGCTCGAGGACCTGGCGGCCGCCGGCAACCATACCTGCGAGGCGCACGGCTGGCCCACGTTTGCCGTTGACGAGTACCGCTACAAGGTGGGAAACGGCATGCTCAAGCTGGTTGAGCGCTTTATGCCTGCCGAGTATGCGGGCGACAGCCGTATGTTTGAGCAAACGCTTGCCGAGTTTAGGGCTTACTACGGCGAGCACAAGGAGGACCACACCGCCCCCTATGCCGGTACGATCGAGATGCTCGACCGCCTGCGCGCCGCGGGCGTGCAGCTTGCCGTGCTCACTAACAAGGACCACGTCTCGGCGGCTCCGCTTATCGAGAAGTATTTTGGTTCCGAGCGCTTTGCGCTGGTACAGGGCCGTGTCGATGCGTTTCCGCCCAAGCCCGAAGCACCCGTCACGCTGCATGTGATGGAGGAGCTAGGCGCCGATCCGTCGACCACGCTCTATGTGGGCGATTCCAATGTCGATATCCTGACCGGTCACAACGCCGGCCTTAAGAGTGCGGGCGTCAGCTGGGGCTTCCGCGGCCGCGCAGAGCTGGAAGCCGCCGGCGCCGACTACGTGGTAGACACCCAGGACGAGCTCGCAGCGCTGATCCTGGGCGAGTAACGAGCGACACTGCTTAACGCAGCTGCGACAATTCTTCCGCGCGGAAAGCGCATCCCGTTTTGGAGCTCCGGAATGGGATATGCTTTCCGTTTGAGGCACATCAGGGAAACCGCATCCCGTTTCAGAACAATATTCCGGGTCGCACTTTCCGCAACCCACCCCATCCGGAAAATGCGACCCACTATTCGGCCAAAAACCGGGTCGCGGTTTCCCAAGCACTCGATGCAACGCTGGCACAAGGAGTGTCCCCAACTGCCGGCAGAAAAGGAGCGTCCCCAACTGCCGCCTTCCCAATGACTACTTCAGCGATGGCAACGTCGCAGGTAAAAGTGCCACTTTAAGCCAACCAAGGGAACGACGTTGTTTTGGCAACGACAGACACTATGACCCAATCCGAGGGCACTAAAAAGATAGGAGCCC
>CABRIB010000026.1 GCA_902470915.1 uncultured Collinsella sp.
ATAGGAGTCCGTCTCGTGGGCTCGGAGATGTGTATAAGAGACAGCCCAATACCCGCGATATGTCCGGCGCCGACGTCGCTGCCGGTCTTGAGGGCCCTGACGGCATGCCCGGTACCGGTGGTCCCGGCTACTGCATCAAGGGCGAGTTTGCCACCAATCCGCGCAACAGCCATGTCGATGGTGCCCTTGCCATGGCACGCTCCATGGACCCCGATTCCGCGGGTTCGCAGTTCTACTTCTGCCTGGGTGCCCAGCATAACCTCGATTCCGGTTACACCGTCTTTGGTACCACGGTCGAGGGTCTCGATGTGATTTCGCAGCTGCGTGCCGGCGACGAGATCGTCCATGTCGAGATCGTTCACGAGTAAAGGGGACTTCCTTGAATAGCCAGCTGATCCAACAGGGCCGCGCCGCTTACCGCGCGGGTGATTTTTCCGCTGCAGCCCAGATGCTTGGGGCGGCAAAAACTCCCGATGAGATTATGGGCGAGGCCGATCACCTTCGTGGCAACGCCTTGATGCACCTGGGCATGTATGCCGAGGCCGCCGAGGCCTACGCCGCTGCCCTCAATGACGGCACCTACGGCAAGCGCGGCGCGCTGCTCACCAACCGCGGCAAGGCACTCGCCGCCGTGGGCGACTACACGACGGCCGCCCAGGCGTTCTCTGCTGCTACGCAGGATGCTTCCTATGCCACGCCGTTCAAGGCCTATCTGGGCCTGGGTAACGCGCTGTTCCAGTCGGGCGACTATGCCAACGCGGGTACTGCCTTCCGTCAGGCTGCCATCGACGGCGCCAATCCGGCTCCTGCCGCCGCACTGGGCGAGCTTGGTCGTTGCTTCATTAAGCTCGGCCGTCCGGCGGATGCCGTGGAGACCTACCGCACGGCTATCGACTTTGCCGGCCCCCGCGACGACACGCGTGCGCTCAACGCCGGCATGGGTCAGGCGCTTTCTGCCGCCGGCCGTCCCTCCGACGCACTCGACGCCTTTAACGCCGCTACTGCCGATGGCATCTACCAGCTCACTTCCGAGCAGGCCGATGAGCTTGCCCGCGTGCATGATTCGCTTGCCGCGCTGTCTGCCCAGACGGCTATGGCCACGGCTCCGGCGCCCGCGATGGACGCTCCTGCCGTCGATCCGCTCGATCCTACGGGCGCGACCGGTCAGTTTATGCCCGATCCCTCGGACACCGGCTTCTTTACGCTGTCCGAGTCCGAGATGGTCCAGCAGGACCGTCAGGATCGTAAGCAGGCCAAGGTCCGTCGTCGCCATCGCCACACGGGTCTCAAAGTCTTCATCGTGCTGCTTCTGCTCATTTTGATTGCTGCGGGCGGTCTGGGCTTTGCCTACACGCGCGGCTTTGGCTTCCCCTCGCAGGAGTCGGTTATCACCGATCTGTTCCAGGCTGCCGGCGACGGTGACACCGCAAAGGCCGAGTCTTGCCTGGCCTCGAGCCTGTCCGAGGACGCCAAGTCGATGATCATCTCCTCGATTCCGCAGGGCGCCACCGTGTCCGTCGAGGGCATGGATCAGTCCATGACCGAGACGACCGCTAAGGTGAAGGCATCGCTGTCCAAGGGCGGCGAGCAGGAGTACACCGTCAAATTCGTGCGCTCCGACAATCATATCGGCTGGGCCGTTTCCTCGCTCGATATGGATTTCTCGGCTGCTGACAACCAGTAGTGACCTTATGGGATTTAGCTTTGCCCGGCGCTTCACCGCAAGTGAGGTGCCGGGCTTGCGCTAGTATCATGAGCTAGTAGTTTTCCAGCAATCATCCAACACATCAGGAGTTGCGTTGTTTTCTTTGATGGATATGTTCTTCGGTAGCTATGCGGGCGATCTTGCCATCGACCTCGGCACCGCAAATACGCTTGTCTCCGTGCGCGGCAAGGGCATCGTCATTCGCGAGCCCTCTGTTGTCGCCATCGATAAGAACGACGAGCGCATCCTGGCGGTCGGTATCGAGGCAAAGCGCATGCTCGGCCGTACGCCCGGCAACATCGTGGCCGTTCGTCCCCTGAAGGACGGCGTCATCGCCGACTTCGATGTTACCGAGGCTATGCTTCGCTATTTTATCGACAAGGCGTCCGAGAAGCGCTATCCGTGGACCCCGCGTCCGCGCGTTGTCGTCTGCGTTCCCTCCGGCGTCACGTCGGTCGAGAAGCGTGCTGTCTTTGAGGCCACGATCCAGGCTGGCGCTCGCCAGGCCTACCTGATCGAGGAGCCCATGGCTGCCGCTATCGGCGCCGATCTGCCCGTCGAGGAACCCACCGGCTCCATGGTCATCGACATCGGTGGCGGTACCACCGAGGTTGCCGTTATCGCTATGGGTGGCATCGTCGTCTCGCAGTCCATCCGTATTGCCGGCGACGAGTTCGATCAGGCCATCCTCACGCACGTTCGTGATGCCTACAACTTGGCCATCGGCGAGCGTACGGCAGAGGACATCAAGATCAAGGTCGGTTCCGCCGTGCCGCTCAAGGACGAGCTCGACGTCGAGGTCAACGGCCGCGACGTGATCACCGGTCTGCCCAAGACCGTGCGCATCGAGAGCGAGGAGATTCGTCGCGCGCTCAACAAGCCGCTCGACGAGATGGCCAAGGCCGTCAAGGACGCACTCGACGCTACGCCTCCCGATCTTGCCTCGGACCTTATGTACTACGGCATTTTGCTGACTGGTGGCGGCGCGCTGCTGCGCGGTCTCGACGTGCGCCTGCGCGATGAGACCGGTGTTTCGGTCAACGTCAGCCCCACGGCGCTCGATAACGTCGTTAACGGCTGTGCCCGCGTGCTCGAGGCCAATGCGTTTGATGGCGGCTTCGTCCAGACCAATGCTTAATTTCCAAAAGGTGGATTCCATTTGGCACGATCTTCGGGTTTCTCCACAAATCTGAATACCAAGCGACAATCAACGGGTATGCGCCCGTTGATTGTTTTCAGCCTGATTTCGGTGTTGCTGCTCACGTTTTACATCCGCGAGGGCGAGGCAGGGCCGATTCATGCCGTGCGTTCGGGCGTAACGACGATTACCTCTCCGGTGCGCTTTGTGGGCTCGGCTGTGGCGGCTCCCTTCAATGCGATTGGCAACGTGTTCTCTAACCTTACGGCGTCGCAGGACACGCTCGACGAACTCAAGAAGCAAAACGAGGAACTGACCTCTAAGGTTGCTGAGCTCTCCGAGGCTCAAAAGACCGCTGAGCGTCTGGAGGGGCTGGTCGGCCTGCAGTCGACCTACAACCTTAAATCGACCGCAGCTCGTATTGTCGGTGCCTCCGGCGATGCCTGGACCTCGACCGTTACCATCGACAAGGGCTCTGCCGACGGCCTTACCATCAACATGCCCGTGACGAGTTCTGCCGGTGTTATCGGCCAGATTATCGAGGTATCGGCCAAAACGTCGACCGTGCGCCTGATTGGCGACGAGAACTCGGGCGTGTCCGCTATGGTGCAGGACACGCGCGCTCAGGGCATGCTGCAGGGTCAGGCTGACGGCACGCTGCGTCTTGAGTACGTGAGCGTCGACTCCGACGTTAAAGTCGGCGACATCATCGTGACCTCGGGCATCGGTGGTGTGTTCCCCAAGGGCCTTCCGCTTGGCACCGTCTCGTCGGTTGAGAAATCGGCAAACGACGTGTACTACACCATTGTGGTGCGCGCTCAGACAACGGCCGAGAACAACGAGGAAGTGCTGGTCATTACCTCGCTGACCGATGAACAGTCGGCCTCGGATGAGGACGTGAGCACGGCCAACAGCACGCCGCAGGGAACGTCGCGCGATGCTGCAACTAAGACGAAGGACGAGAGCTCGGATGACAGTTCCGACGCGTCCGAGACGACCGATTCCGGCTCGAGCGAATAGGGGGCATGTCCATGGATCTACACGAGCAGGGGATGAGCTCCCGCACGTTTGTGATTGCCGCAATTGTATGCGTGCTGCTGCAGGCAGGCCTGGCACCGCAGATCTCCATTGCGGGCGGTCGCGTCAACTTCATGATTATCTTGGTGTGCCTAAGCGTGTTCTCGGGCGACCCGACCCGTGCCGTCGTGTGCGGTTTTTGCAGCGGCTTGTTTTATGACCTGTCCGCTGCCGTGCCGGTGGGCGTTATGTCGCTCCTGCTGACCGTGGGTTCTTTTGCCCTGGTGCACAGCGCCGTCGGTCAGACGGGCGGTACCCCGAGTGCGCGCGGCGTCACTGTGGGCGCCTTCGCGCTCGTCATTAATGTGATCTACAGCATCGTCTTGCTGTTTATGGGTTTGGAGACGAGCTTTGTTGTGGCGATCTTCGGCCATGCGCTGCCGTCCTCGATCCTGACGGGTCTGGTTGCCATTCCGTTTTTGATGTCCGGCGTCGTGCCGCAGTCCGGCTATGGATTCTCCGCGCGTGGCGGACGCCAGACGGGTATGCGCTTTAAGCCCAAGACCCGCAAGCTCAAATAGGGGAGGCCCATAGATGTCTTCCCAGTTGACGGTTATTATCGCCGGTATCGTGCTGGTTGTGGCCATCGTGGTCGCGCTGGTCATCATGCGTCGTGGCGATTCCCGATTTACCTACGATACGCAGCATGGAACGGCCCCGCGCGCCACCGAGGGCGAGGGCAATACCGCGGCGACCGCCTTTAAGGGCCGCTTTTCCATCCTCACCACGGGTGTGGGCGCGATGTTTGCGGCACTTGCCGTCAAGCTGTGGGGCATGCAGATGGTCTCGTCGGACTATTACGAGAAGCAGGCTAATAGTAATCAGACTCGCACCGTTACCACACCCGCTGTGCGCGGTCGCATCCTTGACCGCAATGGCGTGGCGCTTGTCCAGAACCGTCCCTCACTTGCTGTCGTGGCCTACCGCGACCTTGCGGAGGATGAGGTTCTGGTTCGCCATCTTGCCAACGTGCTTGGAATGCCTTACGTGGCGGTCCTTCGCAATATTCAGGACAATACAGAGGGCGCTCAGAGCCTGCATACAATCGCGACGGACGTCCGTCGCTCCACGGTTGCCTATATTCAGGAGCATGCCGGCGAGTTCCCGGGCGTCAAGATTGCCGAGCGTACCGAGCGCCAGTATCCATATGGCGAGACGGCATGCCATATCTTGGGCTATACCGGCACCATTACCTCCGAGCAGCTCGAGGCCCAGAATAAGAAAACCTCTGGCGATGATGATGCTTCTGCTGGCAAGATTACGTACCAGTCGGGCGATATCGTGGGCCAGGCGGGCGTTGAGAGCTACTACGAAAACCTGCTGCAGGGTATTCGTGGCGAGCAGACCGTCAAGGTCGATGCCTCGGGCAATGTGACCGGTCAGGCCGGCGCCGTGCCCGCGAAGGCCGGCTCCGACATTAAGCTCACGCTCGACCTTAAGATCCAACAGGCCTGTGAGACGGCACTGGCGAGCGCTATCGAGCTTGCCAAGACCACTGGCTACAGCAATGCCGGTAACGGCGCTGTGGTGTGTCTCGATCCCATCAATGGCGAGATCCTGGGCATGGCGAGCGAGCCCAAGTTCGATCCGTCCGTCTTCATCGGCGGCGTCTCAAATGACGTGTGGACCGAGCTCAATGATGACAAAGGTTCGCACCCGCTGATCAACCGCGCCATTAGCGGACAGTACATGTCGGCCTCGACCATCAAGCCGCTCTCGGCACTGGCCGGTCTTGAGTTTGGAACCTACACTTCAACGCAGACAACCAACTGCACGGGCTATTGGACGGGCCTGGGCAAGGCTTGGGGCAAGCGCTGCTGGCTGACTTCTGGCCACGGCACCATGACGCTGCAGTCGGGTATCGCCAACTCGTGCGACCCCGTCTTCTACGACATGGGCAAGGCGTTCTTCTATGACGAGCAACATCCCGAGGGCCTGCAGGAGGTCTTTCGTCGCTGGGGCCTAGGCAAGACCTGCGGCATTGATCTGCCGAGTGAGGGCGCGGGCCGTATTCCCGATGCTGAGTGGAAAGAGTCGTACTTTACCGACGCCTCTGCCGAGGACCGCAAGTGGAATGCCGGCGATATGACCAACATTGCCATCGGCCAGGGCGACATTCTGGTGACGCCCCTGCAGATGGCGTGCGCCTATATGGGTCTTGCCAACGGCGGCAAACAGTACGTGCCTCACGTGTTTTTGTCTGCCGTGTCGCGCGATGGCGACGGCGATGCCTATAAGTACAACGGCAAGGGCAAGAAGAAGCGCCTGGAGGCCAAGATCAACAGCGATTCGGATTTGGCTCTTGTTCGCAACGGTATGCACGACGTGATTTACACGGCATCGACGTCCCTGGCGGCGCACTTTGGCACCCTGACGCCGCAGGTATACGGCAAGTCGGGCACGGGCGAGAAAAGTGGCGAGGACGAATACGCGTGGTTCTGCGCCTATGCGCCGGCCGATGACCCCAAGTATGTCATCGCTACTGTCCTGGAGCAGGGCGGCGGCGGCTCAGATACCGCGATGCATGTCGTGCGCGACGTGCTCGGCGTGATTTATGACGAGCCCGATACCTCTTCGGCCTCGGGCGATTCTTCGGTTCGATAGGAGGTTGCGATGGATTTTTCTCCGGCGGATCTGTTCCGTTCAACCAAGACCGGCTCTCGCAGCAGCCTGGACCGCGTCAACAAGCAACTTTCGGCCTCGCGCGGCACGTTTCGCCAAAAGGTGCATATCGGTGTGCTCGTGGCTACTGTGGCGCTCGTCGCCTACGGTGCCATCATCATCTGGTCGGCTTCGCAGTTTAAGGCCGATGCCTCGTTCTCACGCCATCTGCTGGGAATCGGCATCGGGGCGGTGCTGGCGGTGTTGGTCTGGCGTACCGACTTGCGCGGTATTTCCAATTTCTCGACGGCGTTGCTCGTCATCGACCTGATCGTGATCTTCTCGCCCAAGATTCCGGGCCTGTCCTATACGGGCGGTCTGGGCATGACGGGCTGGATCAAGATTCCCGGTATCGGCTTGACATTCCAGCCGGTTGAGCTTGCCAAGCTCATCACCATCTTCTTTATTGCTACGCTTGGCTCGCAATATAACGGTCGCATCGATACCGTTCGCGACTACGTCAAGCTCTGCGGCATGCTGTCCATTCCGTTTTTGGCCGTCGTTGCCATGGGCGACCTGGGCTCGGGCCTGGTCGTGCTTGTTTCGGGCGCCATCGTCATCTGCATGAGCGGTGCACGCCGCGAATGGGTGCTGTCGACTCTGGCCCTGCTCGTGGGCTTGGTGGCCCTCGTTCTGGCGCTCGATTCGGTCTTTGATTCGTTGCTCGGCCACGATGTGCTCATCAAGCAGTATCAGATGAACCGTCTGACGGTCTTTATCGACCCCGATAATGCCGATTCGGACGATGCCTACAACCTGCAGCAGTCGCTTATCGCCGTTGGCTCGGGCGGCTTCTTTGGTAAGGGTTTGGGCCATGCGACGCAGTCGGCCGGCGGCTTTCTGCCTGAGTTCCACACCGACTTCGTCTTCGCCTTCCTGTCCGAGACCTTTGGTTTTTGCGGTTCTTTTTTGCTCCTGTGCCTCTACGTGCTGCTGATCTTTTCGACGATTCGCGTCGCCTTTAAGTGTGAGTCGCTGTTTTTGCGTCTTTCGTGTGTGGGCATCGTTGGCATGTGGGCGTTCCAGACCTTCGAAAACATCGGCATGTGCATCGGCGTGATGCCGATTACCGGTATTCCGCTCCCATTTATTAGCTTCGGTTCGTCTTCGATGATGATTCAGCTGCTGACGGTGGGTATCGTACAATCCATATGGCGGCATCGTTCGGGCGCCGCGTAACCGCTGGAGGGGTTTGCTATGAAAATTCCCGTAGATAAGCTGACCCGCGCTTTTAAGATGGGCGCGTCCGTTAAGAAGGATTCCGATACGCCGGTGCGCGTTTCGGTCTATCTGGATTCGTCCGCCTCGCGCTTTCTGGCCGAGACGGTGCGTGACGCCTTTGTGCCGCAGACGACCTCGGGCATTGTGCGCGTCGAGCGTCTGGGGGAGGAGCGAATTGCTCCAAAGACCGATACCGATGTGGTGCTGGTGCTCTCGTGTGGTTCCGACCGCTTGGAGAGTGCCGTGCAGGAGCTCGTGATTGCCGGCGCGCCCGTGTGCGTGCTTGCCGAGTCTGCTGTGGAGGTGCCGTTTATCGAGGAGTCTACACCCATGCTCGGCGTGGTAGCGGCAACCGATAAGACGTATCTGCTCGAGACGCTTGCCCGCTGGATTCTCGATCGCACCGACAAGGAAACGGCTTTTGCGGCGAACTTTGCCTTCATGCGCATCGCGGCGGCCAATCGTATCATCACCTCGTGCGCGCTCACCAATATGGCGACCGGTGCGCTGGCGTTTTTGCCGGGCGCCGATTATCCCGTTATGGCGCTGGCGCAGGTGGGCATGCTCTTTGAGCTCGCTGCCGTCTTTGGACGCGGCATTAAGCCTGAGCGCGGCTACGAGGTCGCGGGCGTGCTTGCCGGCGGTCTTGTGATCCGCGCGGTCACCCGCGCGCTCGTCAAGCAGACGCCTCATATTGGGTTTGCCGTCAAGGCGCTCACTGCTGCCGCGGGCACCTATGGCATGGGCCGTGCGCTCGTTTCGCTCTACGAGCGCGATATCGACTACAGCCGTGCCAACGAGGTGGTCACTGCCACGTTCTCCCGCGTTCGCGATCTGGTGACCACGGTCGCGGGCGCCACCCGTCCTATGGCGTCCTATCAGGACGCATCCGATATCGCTGCTTAGGGGTTTTCCGTTGCGCGTTGCATACCAAGACTGTTTTCATTTAATTGAGCCGCTGCTCGCCAAGGTCGAGAAACCGAGCCGCTATATCGATCACGAGTGGGGCACGCTTTCCAAGGCCGATGCCGACTACCGTTGCTGCCTGATCTACCCGGATGTGTACGAGGTCGGTCTGCCCAACCAGGGCATCGCCATCCTCTACAACATCCTTAACCAGGCCGAGGGCATCTCCTGCGAGCGCGGCTATGTGCCGTGGCCCGATATGGGTGACGCCATGCGCGAGGCAGGCATTCCGCTGCTGTCGCTCGAGGGTGCAGCGCCGGTTGCTTCGTTTGATATCGTCGGCCTGCATGTTCCGCACGAGATGGCGGTGACGAACTTCCTCGAGGCACTCGACCTCGCTGGCATTCCGCTGTTAGCGGCCGACCGCACCGAGGACGACCCCATTATCATCGCCGGCGGCCCCTCGGTGTACAACCCCGAGCCGTACGCGGCCTTCTTCGATGTTATCCTCATCGGTGAGGGCGAGGAATCGCTGCTCGAGACCTGCCAGCTGCATCGCCGCCTGCGTGACGAAGGAGTCCCGCGCGCGCAGATTGTTGAGCAGCTTGCATCCATTGGTGGCAACTACGTGCCGTCGCTCTATGAGGTTCGTCACGACGAACCCTGCTCGCCACATGGCTACACTGTGCCGTGTGAGGGCAAGGATGCGCCGACCGTGGTTTACAAGCGCGTCGTCGAGGATTTCGGCGCCACGAATCCGTTGTCGCAGTCGTGCGTACCCTATGCGCAGCTGGTCCACGACCGCCTGTCTATCGAGATCCTTCGCGGCTGCGCCCGCGGCTGTCGTTTTTGCCAGGCCGGCATGACGTATCGCCCGGTGCGTGAGCGCTCGGCCGACCAGATCGTCTCGTCGGTGATTCAGGGTCTGGAAAAGACCGGCTATGACGAGGTGTCGCTGACCTCGCTCTCCACGACCGACCACTCCTGCATTCGCGACGTGCTCGGCAGACTCAACCGTCGCCTGGAGGATACGGGTATTCGCGTGTCTATTCCGTCGCAGCGCCTGGATTCGTTTGGCGTGGATATGGCCGAGTCGGTTGCCGGCGAAAAGAAGGGCGGCCTGACGTTCGCGCCCGAGGCCGGCAGCCAGCGCATGCGCGACATCATTAACAAGAACGTGACCGAGGAGGACCTGGACCGTGCGGCCAAGGCGGCCTTCGAGGCCGGCTGGAACCGCATGAAGCTCTACTTTATGATGGGCCTTCCCGGCGAGCGCGACGAGGACATCGTGGCCATCGCCAATCTGGCCGATCACGTGCTGGAGCTCGGTCGTTCCGTGGTGCCCAAGGCTCGTCGCGGCTCGATCTCGGTGTCCATTTCGGTTTCGGTCTTTATCCCCAAGGCTGCCACGCCGTTCCAGTGGTGCCCGCAGCTCGACTACGACGACGTCAAGCGTCGCCAGAAGCTGCTTATCACGAGCGTTCGCAACCGTGCCGTCCGCGTGCATTACCACGATGCCGAGACTTCGCTCATCGAGGCCGCGCTGTCCCGCGCCGGTCGTGACATGACGCCCGTCATCATTGACGCTTGGCGCTCGGGCTCTCGCTTTGACGCCTGGGTAGAGCATTTCTCGCTCGATAACTGGAAGGAAGCTGCTGCCAAAAACGGCATCGACCTCAATGAGCTCGTGCACCTGCCCTACGAGTTGGATTGGCGCCTGCCGTGGGAGCATGTGAGCCCTGGCTGTACGCGCGGCTTCCTCGAGCGCGAGTACCGTCGCTCGCTCGAGGGCGTCACGACTCCCGACTGCACCCGCACGTCGTGCACCGGCTGCGGGATCTGCCCCACGCTCCACGCCAAGAATGTATTGATGGGTGATCGCGCATGAGTGAGCGCCTGACCGACAACCCCTCGCTCTTTAGACTTCGTGTTCGCTATGGCAAGCGCGATCGCCTTAAGTACCTGGGCCATCTCGAAGTGATCCATACCATTGAGCGCATCGTGCGCCGTGCGGGACTTCCCTATGCCGTCACGCAGGGCTTTTCTCCGCACATGCGCGTGGGCTTCTCTTCGGCGCTACCGGTGGGTACGTCGTCGACCTGCGAGTGGTATGACCTGTTTATGACCGAGTTCGTGGCGCTCGACGAGGCGTTTGGGCGCCTGGCTGCGGCGTCTCCGGCCGATCTGGCGCCCATCGAGGCGGCGTACATCGACGTGCGCACGCCGGCGTTGACGGCGCAGCTCACGCGCCTGTCGTATCGCATCGACCTGCACTTGGATCCCGAGGCGCCCGTAAGCGCCGACGAGGTGCGTCGTGCGCTCGACACGCTGCGCGCGGACCATGGCATCGACTACGCGCGCGGAAAAAAGAGCAAGCGCTTGGATTTGGATCACACGCTCGTGGGCTATGAGCTCACGGCGGGGGAGCATGAGGACCATCTGGTCCTCATGCTCGACACCCATGCCGACAACGAGGGCTCCATGCGTCCGGAAATTTTGCTTTCCGCTGCTGATGTTTTGTTGCAGGGCTTGACCCCGGGCGTGGATGCACCTATTGTTTCCACCGGTATGCAAGACCTCGTGACCATCTGCTCCTACGATGTCGAGCGTCAGAATCAAGCATGCGAGGACGACGAGGGCCGACTCGTCAGCCCCATACCTGTGCGAACTTGTGGATTTGCTCCACATACTCGTTGACGGGGGTATTTTCGCCTGCTACTATATTCGGCTGTTGCACTAACTGATGCATGAAGGGCAAGTAAACATGTACGCAATCGTTAACACGGGCGGCAAGCAGTACAAGGTCGCCACCGACGATGTCATCACCGTCGAGAAGATCGAGGGCAATGAGGGCGACAAGGTCACCCTGCCGGTTATCTTCCTCAACGATGGTAAGAAGATCGTCACCGATCCCGACAAGCTGGCCAAGGCCAAGGTTACCGCTCAGATCGTTGAGCAGTTCAAGGGCGAGAAGCAGCTGGTCTTCAAGTTCCACAAGCGCAAGCGCTATCGTCGTCTGAAGGGTCACCGTCAGCAGCTCACCAAGCTGAAGATCGTGAAGGTTCAGGCTACCTCCCGCGCCAAGAAGGCTGTCAAGGCAGAGGCTGAGGCTGTTGCCGAGGCTCCCGTCGCCGAGTAGATTACACTCGTAACGAAAGAGTAGGTATACACAATGGCACACAAAAAAGGACTCGGTTCCTCCCGTAATGGCCGTGACTCCCGCGGTCAGCGCCTTGGCACGAAGCGCTATGCCGGCCAGACGGTAACCACGGGCACGATTCTCGTCCGTCAGCACGGCACGCACATCCACCCGGGTGAGAACGTTGGCCGTGGTAAGGACGACACGCTGTTCGCGCTGGTCGACGGTACCGTTGAGTTCCACAAGGGTATCAAGCACAGGGTCAGCGTACGCCCGCTCGCGAACGCGTAATTCACCCTTCATAGAGCACATATGTGGGAGGCACTTGAGTTTTAGGATTCAAGGGTCTCCCTCTTTTTTGTAGGAGGCGATTCTGTTGTCACAGTTCACCGATATCAGCCGCATTAACGTGTGCGGCGGCGACGGCGGAGCCGGATGCATGTCGTTTAGGCGCGAGGCATTTGTCCCCAAGGGCGGCCCCGATGGCGGCGACGGCGGTCGTGGCGGCAATGTCGTCATCCAGGCCGATGCTCAGCTGTCTTCGCTGATCGATTACCGCTTTAAGCATCACTTCCGCGCCGAGCGCGGCACGCACGGGCAGGGTGCCCGTCGTAACGGTAAGAGCGGCGAGGACCTGATTCTCAAGGTCCCTATGGGTACCGTGGTACGCGAGCTCGACCCCGAGACGCAGACCCCGATGTTCGAGATTGCCGACCTGGTGCACGACGGCGAGCGCGTCGTCGTGGCGCCCGGCGGTGCCGGCGGTCTGGGCAATACCCACTTTGTGACGTCGGTGCGTCGCGCTCCGGCCTTTGCCCAGCTCGGCGAGCCTGCCGAGGAACACTGGATCGAGCTCGAGATGAAGCTTATGGCCGATGCCGCGCTTGTGGGCTTTCCCTCGGTGGGTAAGTCATCGCTCATTGCGCGCATGAGTGCCGCCCGTCCCAAGATTGCCGACTACCCGTTTACCACGCTCGTGCCGAACCTCGGCATGGTGCGTGCCGGCGAATATTCTTACGTCGTTGCCGACGTCCCCGGTCTCATCGAGGGCGCGAGCGAGGGCAAGGGCCTGGGTCACCAGTTCCTGCGCCACATTGAGCGTACGGCCCTGATCATGCATGTCGTCGACATGACGGGCGGTTTTGAGGATCGCGATCCGGTTGAGGACTATCGCATCATCAACCGCGAGCTCGAGCAGTATGGCGCCGAGCTTTCGGAGCGCCCGCAGATCGTTGTCGCCAACAAGTGCGATGCGCCGGGCACGGCCGATAAGATTGCCGACCTCAAGCGCGCAGCGCTCGACGATGGCCATATGTTCTTTGCCGTGTCTGCCGTGACGGGCGCCGGTCTCAATACGTTGATGCTAGCCGTAGGTGAGCAGGTGGCCAAGCTCCGCGCCGAGTTGGCGGTCTCCGATGAGCCGGTCGACCTGCGCGACGATGAATGGGAGCGCCGTCGCCTGCAGCGAGAGAAGCGTTTCCGCATTGTCCAGGAAGAGCCCGGTGCCTTCCGCGTGGTCGGTCGTGCCATCGAGCGCATGGTCATTCAGACCGACTGGGAAAACGAAGAAGCCGTCATTTACCTGCAGCATAAGTTTGCGCGTATGGGTGTTGACGACGCGCTCGAGAAGGCCGGTTGTCGTGCGGGCGACGAGGTCCGCATTTGCCAGCGCGCCTTTGACTTTGAGGGCGCCGAGGACTTCTCGGAGTACGAGGAGCTCGAGGATGCTGGCGAGGACGTTGCCGTTGAAGCCATTGACGTGGCCGATGCTGCGGATGAGGGCGTCGAGGTTGTCAATGCGGCGGATGCCGCGGGCGATGCCGAGACCTCTGAGGGCGAGTAAGCCATGTCGCTGCGCGGTGGAATCGGTCTGCCCGAGCTTCCTCTAGAGGACGGGCAGGAGTTTAGGCTCGGCATTATGGGTGGCACCTTTGATCCCATTCATTACGGGCACCTGGTGACCGCCGAGCAGGCGCGCGAGTCCCTCGACTTGGACGCTGTGCTCTTTATGCCGGCGGGCTCTCCTGCTTTTAAGCTTGACAAGCCGGTGACGCCTGCCGAGGACCGTTATGCCATGACGGTCCTCGCCACCGCCGCGAACCCGGCCTTTTTGGCGAGTCGGTTCGAGATCGACCGTCCGGGCGTAACCTACACGGCCGATACGCTTCATGCCCTTCGCGACTTTTATCCGCCGCAGGTAAAGCTCTACTTTATTACGGGCGCCGATGCGATTATCGATATTGTGACTTGGCATGATGCCGAACGAATCGCCGAGCTTGCTACCTTTATTGCGGCGACGCGACCGGGCTTTGATATCGATACGGCGCGTGCCCGAATCAAAGAGTCGGGGCTGCCGTTCGACGTGCGCTATATTCAGATTCCGGCGCTGGCGATCAGCTCGACGAACATTCGTAAGCGAGTTGCCCGCGGCATGAGCGTGCGCTATCTTACGAGCGAGTCTGTGCTCGGCTACATTCGCAAACGCAGGCTATATGCCGATTTGGGCCAAGAAGATTTTGAGTGATGGGGGTCTACGTTGTCGGTAGAGGATCAGTTTGAGGGCGATGAGCGCGCGCTGCTCAAGCGCATTCAAGAGCTGCTCGATGTTCGCATGAAGGATAAGCGCAAGCGCTATGTGCATTCGCTGGGTGTTGCCGAGACCGCACTTCATCTGGCCGAGGTCTACGGCGTTGACCGCTTTGATGCCGCTGCCGCCGGCCTGATCCATGACTGGGACAAAGTGCTCTCCGACGACGAGCTGGTCACGCGCGCTCTGCATTACGGCATTAAGATTGCCGGCTCTCCTTCCGCCGCGACGCCGCTTTTGCATGGCCCTGTTGCCGCCTATGAGCTTCCGCAGCTTTTTCCCGAGCTGTCGCCGGCCGTTTTCCAGGCTGTCGACCGTCACACCGTGGGTGCCTGCGACATGACGCAGCTCGATATGGTGGTCTTTGTGGCCGATGCCATCGAGCCCAACCGCCACGGCGACTATGCACATGCGCTGCGCAAGATGGTGGGGGAGTCGACGCTCGACGAGTTGTTCTTCTCCTGTTTTGCGCAGGGTTTGGTCTATGTGATTCAGTCCGGGCGCTATCTTTATCCCACGGCTATTTCGATTTACAACCATTACGCCCAGCTGCGCTAGCTCGGGCTGTCTAGAAAGAGGTATTCCATGGCCGACGAGACCATGACCGACGAGCAGATTCTTGAAGGTGTGGAGCACAAGAGCTTCGTCGCCACGTCCGACCGCACTGCCGCCTCGCTGTCTGCGAGCGGTGTCGCCGCCGAGGATGTCGCCCGCGCCGCCGCGCAGGCCGCCTACGACAAGAAGGGCGAGGACGTTCAGGTGCTCGACCTGACCGAGCTTTCCGACGTATGCGACTACTTTGTGCTTGCCACCGGTACCAACAACCGCCAGGTCGATTCTATCGTCGACGAGATCGAGGAGAAGGTCGCCGAGGCTTGCGGCGAGCACCCGTTCTCCATCGAGGGTCGCGAGCAGAAGACCTGGATGCTCATGGACTATGGTTCGGTTGTCGTCCACGTCTTCACTCCCGAAGCCCGCGACTTCTACCGCCTCGAGAAACTCTGGGGAGACGCCCCCCAGCTCCCCCTCAACCTCCTCTAGTAGCTCATTTGAGACGGGGTTTTAGCTATCCTCACGCATATCGCCGGGCAGGTGCGGTTTTCCGCACCTGCCCGGCTTTCTTTTTGCCCAAAGGCGGTTAATCGTTGAAGCGGGATTGGCGGCCGAAGGATAGGGCGGTGTCGCCGAATTTGTCTCGGACGGCGTCGATGGCGACGGAGAGGTCGCGTCGGTCGCTGGATTGGGCTCCGCGGTCATCGATCTCGCAGAACAGGTCGGTCTGGATGCCGCCTTGGTGGTCGAAGTCGCTCATGCCGATGCCTGCTAAGCGAACGTGCATTCCTTCCTGCCAGATGTTGCCGAGCAGTTCGAGTGCAACCGCCACGAAGATGTTCTCATCGTCGGTCGGATGAGACAGCCGGCGCTGTGCCGAGCGACCGTTTCCATACGAATACTTGAGCTTGAGCGTTACCGTGGCACCCGTCAGCCCCTGACGGCGCAGACGGCGTCCCACTGACTCGCCCAGCAGCGCAATCGCCGCCTCAATATCCCCACGCTCAGTCAAATCTTTAGCAAAGGTGCGTTCATTGCTGACCGACTTGACCTCGCGCTCTTCATCGAGGCTCGTGACTTCGGAGATTTCGAGTCCCAGCGCACGCTGGCGCATGCGTTCGCCGTTGACGCCAAAAATAGAGGCCAAGGTGGATTCCGGTGCACGTGATAGCTCGCCGAGGGTGTAGATGCGCATGCGGCGCAGTCGCTCCTCGGCCGAGCGCCCGATGCCGCTCATGGCAGATACCGGCAGCGCGGCCAAAAAGCGCTGCTCGGTTCCGGGGCGCACGATGGTCAGCCCAAACGGCTTATCCCGTTCGCTTGCGATCTTTGCGACCGTCTTGTTGCAGCCCACGCCAATGGAACAGGTCACTCCCAGCCCTGCCACGCGGTCGCTTATACGCCGCGCAACCAGCAGCGGGTCTTCGGGCGCAAAGCGACCCGGTGTGATATCGATAAAGGCTTCGTCGATGGATACGCGCTCAACACGCGGGGTCTCGTCGGCGAGAATCGCCATGACCTGCGCGCTCACCTCGCGGTATCGGTCAAAGTGCCCGTGTGTCCAAATGGCTTGCGGGCACAAGCGCTGTGCCTCGGCCGAGGCCATGGCAGAGTGCACGCCAAAGCGACGCGCCTCATATGAACACGTGGACACGACGCCACGCGAATCGGCGTCTCCGCCCACGATGAGCGGTTTTCCGCGCCATTCGGGATGATCGAGCATTTCCACGCTCGCAAAAAACGCATCAAGGTCCATCAGGCCCACCGCCGGACCCGTCCAGGGAGGCGGCGTGACGCCCATGGCATCCTCATAACCGTATGTATGTTCGCGTCTTTCCATGTCATGAGTATACCGCGCAGCTCATGTGGGGTGCGTGTATGTGCTTGCAAATCCCGAATTCTTGTCTAAGATATGGATTTGCCCTCGACTACACCGAAGAAGTTGGTCTCACGGACTTCACCTGCCCGCGTCGATGGCGTATTATGTTCAACTGTTTGTTTGTAGTTGCAGCCTAAAGCTGCTTGGTTGGAGGAGTTTCCTTTGGCAGTCAAGATTCGCCTTGCTCGTCACGGCGCTAAGAAGCGTCCGTACTACCGTGTCGTCGTCGCCGATTCCCGCGCCCCGCGTGACGGTCGTATCATCGAGGAGGTTGGCCGCTACAACCCGATGACCGCCCCCAAGACCATCAACCTCGACCTCGAGAAGATCGCCGACTGGCAGTCCAAGGGCGCTCAGCTCACCGACGCCGTCGCCGCTCTGGTCAAGGCCGCCAACGAGGGCGAGAAGACCGAGACCGTCGTCAAGAAGTCCAAGAAGCAGCTCGCCAAAGAGGCCGAGGCCGCTAAGGCTGCCGCTGAGGCTGCTGAGGGCGCCGAGGAGTAAATCGTGCCTGAGGTTGACGCTGCACAGCTCGAGGGTGAGGCAATGCTCTCAGATCGCATCGCCGATCTCGTCGAATATCTCGTTGTTCAGATCGTCGACGACCCGGATTCCGTGAGCCTTGAGGTCATCGATGGTGACGACGCCTCTACGATTGAGGTTTCGGTCGCCGAGGATGACGTCGCTAAGGTCATCGGCCGTCGTGGCCGTACCATCAAGGCCATTCGCACGCTCGCCCGTGCACTGGCCGCTCGCCTCGACACTGCTGTCGAGGTAGAGGTTCTGGGCTAGGACCTTGAGGTTCCAGTACAAAAACATCGCCCGTGTTGTCAAGCCGCACGGAAGGAAGGGGGAGGTCCTCGCGCAGCCGCTGCGGGGGCTTCCTTCTGTATTAGAGCCGGGTATGCGCGTCGCCCTGACGCCGCCGGCGCTCAAGCGCGACCGCTTTTGCACGGTCGTGTCCGTCACCGATACGGGCGATGGCGATCTGGTCTCGTTTGAGGGCATTGACGACTTGACGGCCGCCGAGGGCATCACGGGATGCTACGTGCTGGCAAATCGTGACGATTTTGAGCTCGATTCGCTCGACGCTGCCTATACCGACCTGATGGGTCGCGAGGTGGTCGACGAGCGCTTCGGTTTGCTCGGCACGATCGTAGAGATCATGTCGACGCCCGCTAACGATGTTTGGGTTGTTGAGGGCGATCGGTACGGCGAGGTACTGATTCCCGTGATCGAGCAGGTCGTGCTCGATCTTCCCGACACAGGAACAATTTCCGTCCACGTTATGGACGGCCTGATCGATATGGACAAGTAGGGAGGACAACATGCTGATCGAGACCCTTTCGGTCTTTCCCGAGATGTTTGAGCCCGTCATGTCCACATCGATCTTGGGCCGCGCCCGCAAGGCCGGCCTTTTTGATTTTAAGGCGTATAACCTGCGCGACTGGACGCACGACCGCCATCGTACCGTCGATGACGAGCCGTACGGCGGCGGGCAGGGCATGCTCATGAAGGTCGAGCCTATTGCCGAGGCCATCGAGGCCATCAGCTCCGAGGGTCCCAAGCCCACCGTAGTGTTCTTCACCCCCTGTGGCGAGCCCTTTACGCAACATGTGGCCGAGCGCCTGCTCAAAAGTGAGCGCCTGCTGTTTGTGTGCAGCCGCTACGAGGGCGTCGACGAGCGTGCGTATGCGTATGCCGATGAGCGTCTGTCGATCGGCGACTACGTGCTTACGGGTGGCGAACTTCCCGCTATGGTCGTTGCCGATGCCGTCGTACGCCTGATTCCCGGCGCCCTGGGCGACGAGATGAGCAATGTGGACGAGTCGTTCTCGACCGCCGAGGACGGAGGCCTGCTCGAGTACGCGCAGTACACCCGTCCCGCCGAGTTCAACGGCGAGGGCGTGCCGCCGGTGCTTGTGAGCGGCGATCACGCCAAGGTCGATGTCTGGCGTCGCAAGAACGCCATCGAGCGCACCTGCCGCTGGCGTCCCGACTTGATCGAGACGGCGCGGCTCACGCCCGAGGAGCGCGCTTACGCGCAGGAGATTTTGGACGCTTCGTATTCGCAGAGCGAGGAGTGAGAATGGTTCCATCGCAGCATTCCGCGTTGAGGGGCGCTTTTGAGTGGATCGCGGTCATCGCGATCGCACTGGTCGCCACCTTCTTGATTCGCTCGTTTGTGGTCGAGCCCTTTGTGGTGCCCACCGGCTCCATGGAGTCCACGATCGAGATTGGCGACCAGATCCTGGCACAAAAGGTGAGCCTCGAGCTCGGTCAGCCCGTCAAGCAGGGCGATATCGTGGTGTTTCACAACCCCGATGGCACCTCCGAGCATGATGTTCTTGTCAAGCGTGTTATTGCCACGGCCGGCCAGACGGTCGACCTGCAGGATGGCAAGGTGGTCGTTGACGGCCAAGCGCTCGACGAGGACTATACGACGGGCATGAGCTGGCCACTTTCGGTCCAAGCACCCGGCACTCAGGTAAGCTATCCCTACACCGTTCCCGACGGGTGCGTGTGGGTGATGGGCGACAACCGCGAAAACTCTGCCGACTCACGCTACTTTGGTCCCGTCGATCGCTCTGATTTGATTGCTGTGGCACTCGTTCGCTACTGGCCGCTCAACCGCATCGGCGCTATCGACTAAAAACCGCTATAGTACAGTACCTAACCGTGTAATCGTTTCGACGAGGGGATATTAGAGGCATGAACGCTTCATCGCTTTCCTTCCAAGACATCATCCTGCGCCTCCAGCAGTACTGGGGCGAGCAGGGCTGCGTCATTATGCAGCCCTATGACTCCGAGGTCGGTGCCGGTACCTTCCATACCGCGACCACGCTGCGCTCGCTCGGTCCCGCCGAGTGGCGCACCTGCTATGCGCAGCCTTGCCGCCGTCCCGCCGACGGCCGCTACGGCGAGAACCCCAACCGCATGCAGCACTACTATCAGTTCCAGGTGCTCATCAAGCCCTCACCGGTCAACGCCCAGGAGCTTTACCTGGGGTCTCTTGCCGCTATCGGTCTGGACCCCAACGACCATGACGTCCGCTTTGTCGAGGACGACTGGGAGAGCCCGACGCTCGGCGCCTGGGGCCTTGGCTGGGAGGTCTGGCTCAACGGCATGGAGGTCACGCAGTTTACGTACTTCCAGCAGGTAGGCGGCATCGAGGTCGACCCCGTACCCGTCGAGATCACCTATGGCCTAGAGCGCATTGCCATGTATGCGCAGGGCGTTAACTCGGTCTACGACTTGGTGTGGAGCTACCTGCCCGACGGCACGCCCATGACCTATGGCGACGTGTTCCTCGAGAACGAGCGCGAGTTCAGTGCCTATAACTTTGAGGTCGCAAACGTCGAGATGATGCGTCAGAAGTTTGATGACTACGAGGCCGAGTGCCATTCCTGCCTGGAGCGCAAGCTGCCGCTGCCGGCATATGACTGCGTCATGAAGTGCAGCCACGCTTTCAACCTGCTCGATGCCCGCGGCGCCCTGTCCGCGGTCGAGCGTGCCAACTACATCCTGCGCGTCCGCGCCGTCGCCAAGGCGTGCTGCGAGGCCTACATGGCCGAGGTCGCCGGAGTCAACGAGAATGCCGACCAGGAAGGCGAGGTGGCGTAAGCCATGGCAGACGCTAAGGATTTCCTGTTTGAGATCGGTACGGAGGAAATGCCCTCCGCACCGCTGAACAATGCCGTCAAGCAGCTTGGCACCATGATCGCCAAGGGTCTCGACGAGGCCGGTCTGGCTCACGGCGAGGTCCGCGTGATCTCGAGCCCGCGTCGTCTTGCCGCGCTCGTGGCTAATGTCGCCACCGCGACCGATGAGGTTCACGAGGTCAAGCGCGGTCCCGCGGCAAACATTGCCTTTGATGCCGACGGCAACGCCACTAAGGCCGCCCAGGGCTTTGCCCGCAAGTGCGGTGTGGCTGCCGAGGATCTGGTCCGTCGCGAGGACACCGACGGTCGCGAGTATGTGTTCGCCGAGAAGAACATTCCCTCCGCACCGGCTACGCCGATTCTGACCGCTCTGTGCGAGAAGACTATTGCCGGCCTGCAGTGGCCCAACTATCGCTCCCAGCGCTGGGGCCACGAGCACGCGACGTTCGTGCGTCCTGTCCGCTGGATCTGCTGCCTTTTGGGCGAGGATGTTGTGCCCGTGTCGTTTGCCGACGTGACGAGTGGCAACACCACGCGCGGTCATCGCGTACTTGGCCCTCTGTCTCTTATACACATCTCCGAG
>CABRIB010000027.1 GCA_902470915.1 uncultured Collinsella sp.
ACACAAGGAGTATCGTCGGCAGCGTCAGATGTGTATAAGAGACAGGAGCCAGATCGACCCCATACTGCCCAGCAAGTTCAAGGACCGCTTCACGGTCCAAAAAGGCGTCCGCCAGGCCCATCGCCGCATCGCATCGGCCCGCCTTAAGCAAAATCCGGGCCGCCCTCGGAACAAGTTCGGGGCGAACCTCGGCCACCAACTTACGCAAGCGCAAGCGTCCGTTATCCTCCGTGCCCAGACACGTAAAACTCCGCTCGGCGGGATCCAAGCCAAAGATCGGGTAGTCGCGTACAAAGTAGGACTGGTCGACCATCGACAGCCTCACCCCGCAAGCCTCGAGTTCTGCGATATTGCCCTCGCCCATCAAAACCATGAGACATGCCACGCAAAACAGCGCATTATTGTCGAGCGAAGCCAGATCGACAAGTGCCGCGCCATATACGTTGACAATCTCGTTTTCGAGCAGACCGGCTACGTCACCTTGGCCATACAGACCCGTCTGCAATGCCGAGACGAGCTCGGGCACGCCCTGCGTGAGCTGATAGAAGTCGAGCGATGTGCTGATCGAAAACGCCGATGCCCACGCCGAATACTCATAGGCATGCACCTTGAGCATCTGCGCATTGATCTTAACCGAATCGCCCAGCCCATGAATCAGCTGACGATTTGAAGGACGGCAGGAGATAAAGACCCCAACCCCCATAGCGCGCAGGCCGCGAATCCTGTCGATGAGGTCTTCGGTATCGTGCTGATCGAGGTTTGGCACATTATCAATCGCGATAAGGGAGTGCGGTTTGTCTTTGAGTTCTTCGGTAACCACCTCGAGCTGCATAAACACCTCGCGCCCAATGGCGCGATCGGCCTCGATAATCCGCACGGGGCCTCGCGTTGGGTCGCATTTAACCTCATGGGTGTACTGCAGCAGCACCGAGGTCTTCCCAAACCCGTCGGGCGCATAAAGAACCACGATGCCGGCCTTTCGGCCCTTGGCGATAAGCTCATTCATCAAGCGTTCGCGTCGCACCATATAGCCTCCGCCCAGCGGCATCAGCTCGAGGTCGTCTATACTGTCCAAATCGTTTACCATGCCCGCTCCTCAAGTCGACCGTATGGACACTGTAGCCGCAAGACCATACAAGCCGCGCTATGAATAGAGCGACCTTGTGTTTTAGGTTGTCTTTTGGTACGCAAGCGGCAAGTTTTTGTACAGCGAGGGCCGATTGTTATTAATCCCCCGACTAATCGGTCTTTAAGCAGGTAAATGAGCTTGTCAGCTTGTCCCATCTAAGCGGCAGTGTAACGCAGATGAACAAGGTCCAGCCATGTCATTCAACTCGCCTAGCACCCGCTACCGTCTACGACCTTCTAGTGGCATTTTTGCATAGAATCTGATATGGAATGAATCAAGCTGTTGGACATCCGGTATTCGTCAAGCTTACGGCAAGTTTTTGGTCAAGTGGGCGGAAAGGGATAGCAAAAAGGCCCCCGCAAAGCGGAGGCCTTAGGCAGGGTTATGTCGAGCTGCGGGATTCGCGCTACTCGCAGAGCGAAAGAGCGGCCTCGTCGGCAACGACAACGCAGTTGGTGTGCAGCTGCAGGATCGAAGCCGGGCACTCGGGTGTAACCGGACCATAGCACATGTCATGCACAGCCTGAGCCTTGGCCTCGCCGTTGGCGACGACCAGGATCATGCGGGCATACATGATGGTCTGGGTACCCATGGTGTAGGCCTGACGGGGAACATCGTCGATGCTGTCGAACAGGCGGCTGTTGGCCTGAATGGTGCTCTCGGTGAGGTCGACGCAGTGCGTGCCCTTGGAGAAGTGGTCATCGGGCTCGTTGAAGCCGATGTGGCCGTTGTTGCCAACGCCGAGCAGCTGCAGATCCGGGTAACCGGCGGCGGCGACAATCTTGTCGTACTCAGAGCAGGCAGCGGCGGCGTCGGGGTTGGAGCCATCGGGCACATGCGTGTTGTTCAGGTCGATGTTGATGTGATCGAAGAAGTTCTCACGCATAAAGTAGTGATAGCTCTGGGGATCGTCGTGCGAAAGGCCACGATACTCGTCCAGGTTATAGGTGCTGACCTCGGCAAAGTCGACGTCGCCCTTCTCGTACCAAGCAGCGAGCTGCTTGTAGGCACCGATCGGGGTGGAGCCGGTGGCAAGGCCCAGTACACAGTCGGGCTTGAGGATAACCTGGGCCGAGATGATATTGGCGGCCTTGCGGCTCATATCCTCGTAGTCTTTAGCTTTAATGATCTTCATTACGCGTCCTTTCTCGTACAAGAGAGGCAAGGCTCCCTTACAAGCACTTGCCCGCGGCCCGCGTCGGCCGCAACCAACGTGTGCGGCCACCAGGGCGAGGTCGCGTAATGTATGTGTCTCGTGTCTAACCGCGTCGAGGCCCCTGCCCGTCCACGGTGACCCAAAGCTGTTTAGCCTCGGACAAATCCCATCTTGCCACGGAGGGCGTCCTCTTTCAAGGGCGCCCTCCGTAAACGTGTTTGAATTGTAGGCTAATGGCCACGTGCACTTGCTAGCGCTCGCGAGCAACGATGAGTTGGTCCATCTCTTCGACATGCACACCAACGGAGCCCTTGATGCTTGAGAACTCAACGGAGTTGCACACCAAGATGGGAACCGTCACATCGTAGCCCTCGGCAGCAATTGCCTCGCGATCGAACTCAATGAGTACATCGCCCTTATGGACGATGTCACCCACTTGCGCATGTACGGTAAAGTGCTTGCCCTCGAGCTGAACAGTGTCCAAACCAACGTGGATGAGCACGTCCAAGCCATCGACCGTGTTAAGCGCAACGGCGTGTCCCGTGGGAAAAATGGCCTCGACCTTGGCGTCAGCCGGTGCAATCACACGCGTTCCGGTGGGCTGAATCGCCACGCCCTGGCCCAAAAGGCCGGTGGCAAACGTCTGGTCATTGACCTCGGAAAGCGGAATGACGTCGCCCGAGATGGGAGCATCCAGCGTAAGGACTCGACCACGCATACCAAAAGACCTTAGGACTTTAGTGAACATGCTCCCCCTCGGACATACCAATCAATCAAAATAACCTTAACAGTTTACCACTTGGCAACGGTTTTTGACCATTAGGGAAGTTCGCGCTTGACAACCTCGACGATGTCGTCAACAACGCGCTGGGTCAGCTCGTGCGTCTCAGCCTCGGCCATCACACGGACCAGCGGCTCGGTACCGCTCGGGCGCACCAGAATGCGGCCGCGGCCGTCAAGCTCCTTCTCGGCAGCAGCGACGGCATCCCAGATGGGCTGGCAATCGTCCAGGCCGGCCTTGTTGTCGGAATGCACGTTGACGAGTACCTGCGGGTACTTCTTCATGATGCCGGCAAGATCGGTGAGGGTGCGTCCGGTGCGCTTGAGCACGGCCAGCAGCTGCAGAGCCGTCACCAAGCCGTCGCCGGTGGTGTTGTGCTCCAGGAAGATGATGTGACCGGACTGCTCGCCGCCGATGACAGCACCGTCCGCGAGCATGCGCTCCAGAACGTAGCGGTCGCCCACGGCGGTCTGAACCATCTCGAAGCCCTGCTCCTTCATAGCGATGGAGAAGCCCAGGTTGCACATGACGGTCGAGACGATCTCGGAGTTGGCGAGCTTGCCACGAGCGGCGAGGTCGGAACCGCAGATAGCCAGGATGTAGTCACCGTCGATCTCATTGCCCTCGCTGTCCACGAACAGTACGCGGTCGGCGTCGCCGTCGTGGGCCAGGCCGATGTCGGCATGGGTGCGCAGCACGAGCTCGCGCAGGGGCTCAAGATGGGTGGAGCCGCACTCAACGTTGATGTCGGTGCCGCAGTAATCGGTGTTGATGGCATGGACCGTGGCACCCAGGCGCTGCAGCGCGGCGGGCGTAGTCTGGCAGGAAGCACCGTGACCGCAGTCGACGGCAACGACCAGGCCGTCGAGCCTCAGGCCATCAAGCGTATCGATGGCGTGGTCGACGTATGACTTGCGAGCGTCCTTCATCTTGATGATGTGGCCCACGCCGGCACCGGTCGGCAGCGTGTCGGCAGCCATGGCTTCCTCGGACATGACCCAGGCGCTGATCTCTTCCTCGACCGCGTCGGGAAGCTTCATGCCCTTGCGGCTAAAGAACTTGATGCCGTTGAACTCCGGCGGATTATGCGAAGCGGAGATGACGATGCCGCCATCGAGCTCGTTTTGGACGGTGAGCAGCGCCACGGCCGGCGTAGGAATGACGCCGCAGCAGTGTGGGCGGCCGCCCTCGGCCATAATGCCGGCGGTCAGAGCGCTCTCGAGCATAGTGCCCGAAAGGCGCGTGTCACGGCCGATGCAGATGTCCGGACCAAGAAACTTGGTCGCCGCGCGGCCCAGGCGAAACGCGAGGTCGCACGAAAGATCGGCGTTGGCGACGCCACGAACGCCGTCGGTACCGAAGATGTTCTGGGGCATAGGATCGCTCCTTCCCTAGCAGGCGATATGCAACCGCCCGCCCTAGTCGAAAAAGAAAAGCGGGACCCGCCGAGGAATCGGCAGGCCCCGCTTGTACATTGTATCTCGAAAGGAGATAAAACCTTAGCGCTTGGAGAACTGGGGAGCGCGGCGGGCCTTCTTGAGGCCGTACTTCTTGCGCTCGACCACGCGAGCATCGCGCGTAAGGAAACCGGCCTTCTTGAGGTCAGCACGGTAGTCGCCAGCGTTCAGAAGAGCGCGAGCGATGCCCAGGCGCAGAGCGCCGGACTGACCGGAGATGCCGCCGCCATCGCACAGAGCGATAACGTCGAACTGACCGGCGGTGTCGGTCACCTTGAAGGGAGCAAGGGCGTTCTCAACGAGCTGATGACGGCCGAAATACTGCTCGGCATCACGCTTGTTGATGGTCACCTTGCCGGTGCCGGGGACGAGACGGACGCGGGCGACGGCGTTCTTACGACGGCCGGTACCCTGGTAGACAACGGTGTTCTCAGCCATCTTTAAGCCTCCAGCTCAATCTTCGTGGGGTTCTGGGCAGCATGCGGATGCTCGGCACCAGCGTAGACCTTAAGCTTGGTCATCTGGGCACGGCCGAGGGTGGTCTTGGGCAGCATACCGCGAACGGCGCGCTCGATGACCTTCTCCGGGTGCTTCTCCATAGCCTGGCGGAAGCTCTCAGCCTTGAGGCCGCCGTTGTAGCCGCTGTGGCGATAATAGGTCTTCGTGTCGGCCTTGTTACCGGTAAGCTGGACCTTATCGGCGTTGATGACGACAACGAAGTCGCCGCAGTCGCTGTTGGGCGTGAACTGGGGCTTGTTCTTACCGCGCAGGATCATTGCGATCTGGGTGGCAAGACGGCCCAGGACAGCACCATCGGCGTCGACGAGAACCCAGTTGCGCTGGACCTCGCCCTGCTTGGCGTAGTGAGTCGATTTCGAAATCACTTAGACTCCTCCATGTACAGTACGTGTTGTTACAGAGATTCACGGGGCTCTGCAAGTAACCCGTCCATATTACCCCGCTTGCCGTACGAGTCAACAGGTATTTTGGCTCCGACCAGAGTTTCTGCACATGTCATCCACGAGCCGTGACGTTGCAGCGCTAGCGCTCGACAAATGCCTCGATATCTCCCAGCAAGCGCTTTGCCTCCTGGCGGCCCTGGATATACAGGTCGAGAAGCTTGGCCGGATCATGCTCGACATGGCCGACCTCGACCGGCTTTTGCGGAGCGATGACCAGCGCGCGACCCTCGCGCTCATACTTCCACAGGTGCATGCGCTGGAGGTTATAGCGGTCGTGGCGTGTCTCGATAGCCTCGAGCAGATAGGGGTAGTCGGCATAGCGCGCACGCGCCGCCGGCAAAAACTCGTAGGGCTTTTTCTCATACGAGCGGTCCTGGGTGACGATGACGACCGCACGGTCGAAGCCCGCCTCCTCAAGCACATGCTCGATAGGAACCGAATCAGCCACGCCGCCGTCGACGTATTTGTGCCCGTCAATCTCGACCGGCGGCGTCACCAGCGGCAGCGACGTCGATGCGCGCACGGCGTCGAGATCGAGCACGGCGCTTTTGACCGGGAGGTACGTGGCGGTTCCAAAGAGCATGTCCGTCGCGACGGCGTACATCTCGATGGGGCTCGCGTCGAACGTCTCGTTGTCAAAGGGATCCAGGCGGTCTTGGACGTCGTTAAAGATAAAGTCGTAACCCACAATAGAGCCCGTGGACGCAAACGATGCGGCGCCCATGAAGCGGCTATCGTTGCAGAAAGCCAGGTTGATGCGGTTAGCACGGCCGATCTGGTGCGACTTGTAGTTCACGCCGTTAAGGGCGCCGGCCGATACACCGTAGACAGCCGGAATCTCGACGCCAGCCTCCATGAGAACGTCGAGCACGCCCGCGGTAAATTGTCCGCGGAAGCTGCCGCCCTCCAAGACGAGCGCGACCTTGCCGGCGTTCTTTGCCTTATCTTCTGCAGTCATATTGACCTCCTGCGATTGCGTTTTGGCCTTCTTCTACCCAGTTTTGGGATGGAGGGCGCGCAGGTTTTTCGAGGCGGCAGGTGAAGCGGAAAGTGCGTCCCGGTCTGAGCGCGGATTCTGGGATGCGCTTTCCGTTTGGACCGCCGTTGGGAAAGCGCGACCCGTTCTGAGCGCGGATTCCGGGATGAACTTTCCGCTTGAGGCGTCTTCCGGAAAATGAATCCCATTCCGAGCGTCGATTCCGGGATGCAGTTTCCGCTTGAGGCGTCATCCGGAAACTACGCCCCAGCCTGAGCGCGGATTCCGGGATGGGCTTTCCGCCTGGGCTGCCATTGGGAAAGCGCGTCCCACTCTGCGTCACTGAGGCGTTTGCTTAACGCCCGCGCCCTGCATAGAGTTCGATTCTCCGCGGGCGGGGGAATCCGTTGGTGCGGGGCATGGCTAGCTGAAATACCATCAGCAGCACATCTGTTTTGGGTTGGGGCTTTGCGCGGAGAATCCGCGTATTTGCTTCGCAAATCCGCACCGGCTTCGGCCGCCTGCCGGCGTCCTCGCCCGCTCGCTACAAACGCTTCGCGTTTGCTTAACGCTCGCGCCCTGCATAGAGTTCGATTCTCCGCGGTACGGACTAGAAATAAAAAGGCAGGTAGATATACATATCTACCTGCCTGTTACATATGGTGGAGGCGCGGAGAATCGAACTCCGGTCCACGAAAGCCCCCTGATTGGCATCTCCAAGCTCAGTCGCTGGTTTAGTCTCGGACGCTTTGCGCGCAGCGACACGCTCGCGGCGTCCTAACCGGTTCGGTCTTAGCCTGCGCCATACCGATTACGTGCGCAGGAGCATTCCCCTAAAATGACGTCGCGCCGGTGTCGGGGAAATCACCGGGTTGACGCGCCGCTATAAATTAAGCAGCGAGAGCCATAGGCTCAAAAGAAGAGTTGTTGTCAATTCAATTTGACGGTACCCCTGTTTAACGAGGCGAGGAGACCTCGGCTTGCTTCCTCTCTCAGAGCTATCGTGTCGAAACCAGTCGCCCCCGGATGTCGGGAAAGTCTGGATAGCATTGGGCACGAGTGCCCAACACCCGTCGACTTTTCAAGGAGCATACGGGGCGAGCCCCGCTTGTGGAGTGTTATCTTACCACGTTCTGAAAGCGGACAGCTGTTCTATGCACGAGCTGTGAAGACCCTAATGTGCACCACACTTCGCACTTTTGTTACCGATCGCGTCACGTATATTTTCGCCAAGCAACATTGACCCGTCGAAAGGACCGTTATGGATACCAAGCAGCAACTCGTCAATGCCCTCGCAGGCCTGGGCTCAACCATTACCGAAGCTATGGATGTCATCGAAGGCTTTGTCCCCTGCGGACATCCCGCCCTCACGGTATCGAACGCACTCGTCGCACTGGACGCTGACAATGATGCAACTCTCGCCCAGCAGCTTGAGACCGTCGAGGGCTTTATCGACCACGTGAGTGAGAACCGAGGCGTGTCCGCCTACCACGACATCGAGGTCGAGCTCGCGGGCCCCAAAGCCGATCTGCTCGCAGCAATCCGCGAGGTAGGCGCCCTTATGCAGACCGCAGGCGTCAAAAACACCCAGGTCAACGAGTGGGTCTACCGCAGCCTGGCAGCACTCGACAGTTCCGACGAAAAGGCAGCCGAGCAGCTCACAGAAAGTGCTGCCATTAAGGCCGAGCTTTTGTAAATAGCAGACGCGGGCCCCTTGGCGCATCGTCGTCCAAGAGGCCCGCAAACAGTTCGCGTCAACCGATAGCCGCGCCGCCGCGTTCAGCCAAAGCCAGAATCGGCATCATTTGGCGCGGGGTCTTTGCTGCAAGATCGGCATGTTCGAGCAGCTTACGATCATTGGTCACCAAGTAATCGACCTGCGCGCGCTTGCACGCGGCGAGCACCAAGTTGTCCTCGTAATCGCGATGGAGCGCTAAGTATTTGTCAGCCAGCCAAAGGTCCGACGCATCTGCACCCACAGCCGTGGCGTTTTCGGTCATGTTCCGAACAAACGCCAGCGCCGCATCGCCAATTGCACGGGCAGACGCCTCGTCGAGCGCTCCCCCGCTGGCAAGAACGCTACGCTTCAGCTCGTGTTGGACAACGTACAGCACGTCCTTGGCGAGATGCACCGGAAAGAACAACGTTGCGCCCGATTCCGTCGCCCGCCCAATAAACGCACGCGCGGCAAGCGACTCGGCATGGTCGACGCAAAACGAATCGACCCATACGTTGGCATCCACCATTATTTTGAGGGGAGCTCCGCTCACAGGATCATCCCCTTTTGGCGATAGCGCTCGTCCATGGCTTCGGAATAGATTGCGTCCCAATCGCGATCGTCGGATGTAGACGATGTATCGACACCCAGGTCCGCGTAAAGCTGATCCGCCGCCGCCCAGGAAGCAGCAAACGGCGATTCTAACACGGCACCCCGCTGTCGGTCGTTAACGGCCTCGAGGATTTCCTCGCACGAACCGCCGCCCTGCGCAACCTTGGCCACGACCTTTTTGATGAGTTCGGGCAGCGTTCCGCCCGAAAGCCACAGCGCCTCCTCGGCGCGTTCTTTAACCGAGCGATCTACGCGAACATTTACCTGCGCCATGCTGCCAGCAACGCTCATATCGATCACGCTCCTCTCGCCTGCTATCATTGCTAGCATCACTATATAGGGCTGATAGCACACGGTCAAACGCAAAAAAGCCCGCGCCCGGACGACGGCAATGCCGCCCGGGCGCGGGCCATAAACTCAAGCAAAAATGCTAGCGCAGATATGCTTTCGCGTTGCTCAGGCTGTAGGCAATCGTCGAGCCGTTGTGCAGCAGCGATGACGCCTGCGGAGTAATCGCGCCGGTAATACCCAATGCCAACAGCGCCGAGTTGGTGAGCATTACCTTGGAATACGAGCTCGTCAGACGATCAATGAGGCCCTGACTCATGCGGCGCAGGCGCACGATCGCGGCAAGATCCGTATCGGTCAGGATGATATCGGCGACCTCCTTGGCGATGTCGCTTCCACCGCCCATGGCCAGGCCCACATCGGCCAGGCCCAGCGCCGGCGAATCGTTGACGCCGTCGCCCACCATGGCAACATGGCGCCCCTGGCTCTTGATGCGCTCCACATAGGCGTACTTGTCCTCGGGCAGCAGCTCGGCCTTAAACTCGTCGACACCTGCTTCGCGAGCAATGCGCTCGGCCGTGCGCTCCGAGTCGCCCGTGAGCATGACCACGTGTTTAACGCCCAACGCGTGCAGGTCGGCGATAGCCTCGCGGACCCCGGCCTTGAGCGGATCCTCGATACCGAGCACGCCGACGACCGTGCCGTCGACCGCCAGGTACAGCGGCGACAGGCCCTGCATCTGGGACTCGATGCGCTCCTTGATGTCGGACTCGAGCTGCGCGCCCTCATCCTCAAACACAAAGTGTGCCGAGCCGATAATCGCGCGACGTCCATCGATGGACGAAGCGATGCCGTGCGCCACGATATACTCGACGGCGGCATGGCGTTCACGGTGCTCGAGCTCACGCTCGCGTGCCGCATTGACCACGGCGCGTGCCACCGGATGCGGGAAATGCTCCTCCAAGCAAGCGGAAAGGCGCAGGACCTCGTCCTCGCTCCAGCCATCGGTCGTCAGCACGCAAGCCAAGCGCGGCTGCGCCTCGGTGAGCGTACCGGTCTTATCAAACACAATGGTGTCGGCCTTGGCAAACGACTCAAAGTACTTCGCGCCCTTGACCATGACGCCCATCTTGGCAGCATCGCTCATAGCGGTCATGACGGCGACCGAACCCGTGAGCTTGAGCGCGCACGAGTAGTCGACCATCAGTGCAGCTGAGGTCTTGGTGAGGCTGCGGGTGGTAAGCGCAACAAGGCCCGCGAGCAGGAAGTTCCACGGGACGATCTTGTTGGCGAGGTCTTCCATGTGCGACTGGCCCTCGGACTTGAGCGAGTCGGCCGCCTGCACGAGCGAGACGATTGAGCGGAGCTTGGTCTGAGCCGTGTTGGCGCGCACGCGCACCAAGATGCTGCCGTCTTCCACGACAGTGCCGGCGAATACATCGTCGCCCACGCTGCGCTCGACGGCAAGCGGCTCGCCGGTCAGGGTCGCCTGGTTAACCATGGCGCTTCCCTGCTCGACCACGCCATCGATGCAGATGGACATGCCGGTGCGAACGGCGACCAAGTCGCCGGGCTCAAGCTCGGTGGCGGCAACGCTCACCTCGGTGTCGCCGACCACTTTTTGCGCCTTGTCGGGTACGTCGAGCAGCGAGTTGATGAGCTCGTTTTCGCTCATGGCGCGGGTGTAGTCCTCGAGCAGCTCGCCCACGTTGAGCAGAAACATCGTCTGGCCCGCGGTGTCGACATCACGTTTGACGAACGAAATGCCGATGGCCGAAGCGTCGAGCACGGGAACGGTCAGGCGCGGCTGCGCCAGCTCATGAAGGGCAGCGCGCAAAAATGCCATGTAACCGGCCACGACAAACACCGCACGCAGAGGCGTCGGCAAGAACCAGCGGCGCGCGTAGTGGGCGCCGATAAGTGTGGCAAGATCCATGACGAGCTTGTGCTTGCGCGGCTCGAGTTGCATCACGTAGCCCGACTTGGCATCGGCAATGGCCTGGGCATCGAGCGCACCCAAGGCGTCGAGCACGCCCGCACGACACTGCTCGTCATATTCGAGCGCCATCTGGCCAATACGGCCATAAACGCGCACCTTGTGCACGCCATCGATATCTCCGCCGAGCTTAAGAAGTGCATCGAGATCGCTCTCTGGCACAGGACCCGCCAATTGAAGACGGGTCCTGCCGGGGATCTCGCTAATAATCGAGAATCTCATAGTTTGTGCCTGGGAGCGTTACTCGGCTGCCTCGTCAGCAGCGGCCTCGCTCTGGGTGATGTAGGCCGCCTCGGCAACCATGTCGTCGACATTAGCCTTGGCCTGCTCAACCATGTCCTGGTAGCCGTTCTTGATGCGCATGCCGCACGCAATGCCCTGCACGCAGGCGTTCTTGACCGGAGCGCTGGTAAGCAGCTTGATGCCGGCCGTGCCAAGCAGAAAACCGCCACCGACAAGCAGGGTGTTAAACGTCGACTTCTTCATGTTGCTTCTCCCTTTTGCCGCATTGGACGCGGCACGGTGCCTCAGCACCCGAGTAAACAAGTTTGCTCGAGCACACTTTTGAGACTAGTTTAGTATAATTATTTGGTCAACAACGGCTAACTTTTTGGAAACTATGGGGGTGAACTCAATATGACAAAGGGACTGTCCCTTTGTCACACTCCTACAGCTGCCAGGCCGCCGCCTCCTTTTGCAGCGCAACCATGCGGGCGAATTCTCCACCTGCCGCCTTGAGCTGCGCCGGGGTGCCCTGTTCGGCAACCACGCCATTCTTGAGCACAACGATTTTGTCGGCATTTTCCACCGTACGCATACGGTGGGCAATAACGATAACCGTCTTACCTGCAAGCAGACGGGAGAGTGCCTGTTGCACCACGGTCTCGTTCTCCACATCCAAGCTTGCCGTCGCCTCGTCCAACAGCACGATGGGCGCGTCTTTGAGCAGTGCGCGGGCGATGGAGATGCGCTGGCGCTCGCCGCCGGAGAGTTTGGAGCCGTTCTCTCCAATCATAGTGTCATAGCCCTGCGGCATGCGGTTCACGAACTCGTCACAGTTGGCGGCACGCGCGGCTGCAAGCACTTCCTCATCGGTGGCATCACGACGCCCGAGGCGGATGTTTCCCATCACCGTGTCGTCAAAGAGCAGCACGTCTTGGAACACAATGGCGTAGTCGCGCAGCAGCACCTCGGGATCCACGCCCGCAACATCCACACCGCCCACGGCAACCTTGCCCGCAGTGGCATCCCAAAAGCGCGCGGCCAGGCGGCTCACCGTAGACTTACCGGAACCCGAAGGACCGACCAGCGCCGTGACCTCGCCTTCCTTGGCGGTAAAGCTCACATCGGTAAGAACTTTCTCGCCGGCGCGTCCGTCCTCGCCCGCACCATAGCCAAATGCCACATGATCGAACACCACATCGTGGCCCGCAGGCTTAAAGTTCTCGCTGCCCCGCGCCACAGGCTCTTCCATGATGGAACGCATGCGCTTGGCAGACGACTCGGCGGCAAACAGCTCGGACATTAACATTAATGCCTGGTCAAAGGGCGCATAGATACGGCTCACCATAAGCAGGAAGGCAAACAACACCAAAAAGTCGACCTGCCCGGAGGCGACCATCGCGGCGCCCGTGACCAGCGTGGTGGCAATGCCCAGACGCAGGATGGCAAAGGCGGAGTTGACCAAAAGCCCGTTAACGAGCTCGCCCTTGGTGGTCTCGCGCTCCTCGGCATCGATCACGGCGTTGAGTCCCTCAAGATAATGGGCCTCCTGGTTGGTGGCACGGATCTCGCGAACGCAGTCGAGCGTCTCTTGAATCGCCTCGGTAACCTTGACCTTCTCGGCGCGCACGCGATCGAACACCGGAGTCATGGGGCCGCGTGTTAGATACAGCACGGCAAAGGCCACGGGAACGCTCCAAAACGCCGCGATCGCCAACTGCCAGCAAAAGAACAACGACGCAACGAACACAATGGCGCTTGCGATGATGGCACCCCAAAGCTCTCCCAGCACGTGGCTGTAGGCGTGCTCCATGGCCTGGACGTCACCCATGATAGTCTCGGTTAAATCGGCCAGATCACGACGACCAAAAAACGACAGCGGCAGTTTGCGCAAGCGCTCGGCGATCTCCATGCGCTGCTTGCCGCACTCCTCGTAAAAGATGCAGTAGGTGTAGTAATACTGCTGCCAGTTAGAGACAAAGAGCAACACAAAAAAGACCAGGAGGCCGCCCACGATCGACAGGGTATCCGGCAGGTCAGCCCCGCTGGCGAGATGCTCGACAAAGCCGGCCATAACCAGGAATAGAAAACCCATGCCGGCCATGGAAATAAGATTGGTGAGCGTGGTCCAGAAAATGCCGCGTTTTACGCCGGCGACGCCTTTATCGGATAGGAAATACTTCTTTTGGAATGAGGCGAACATTTAGGCCTCGCCTCCCTTCGTGACGGCGGCATCCGCGGTCGCAGCAGTAATCTTCCAGCTCGCGGCCTGCTCGTACTCGGCCCGCATCTTGGCATACAGGCCGTTTTGGGACAGCAACTCGGCATGGGTACCCGACTCCTGCACGCTGCCCTGGTTGAGCACCACGATTTGGTCTGCGCCCACTACAGTCGAGAGTCGGTGCGCGATCATAATGACCGTGCGGCCCGCCGCCAGCTTGCTAAAGGCGCGCTGGATGAGCGCCTCGTTCTCGGGATCGGCAAACGCCGTGGCCTCGTCGAGCACCACGATAGGCGCGTCTTTAAGGATCGCGCGGGCGAGCGCCACGCGCTGGACCTCGCCGCCCGAAAGATATGCTCCGCCGGCGCCGAGCATGGTATTGATGCCCTGTGGGAGCTTGGCCACAATGTCGTCGCACTGAGCTGCGGAGAGGGCCGCACGCACTTCGTCGTCAGTGGCCGTAGGCTTGGAGGCGCGCACGTTATCGGCAAGTGTTTGCCGGAACAGCTGGTTGGTCTGGAACACGAAGGCGACCTGGTCCATAAGCTCGTGCGGATCCATATCGCGAACGTCCACACCGCCTACGAGCACTCGACCCGAGGAAACATCCCAAAAACGCGGGATCAGGCTTGCGCAGGTTGACTTACCGCCACCAGAGGGACCCACCAGGGCGAGGGTGCTACCAGCGGGAACGCTGAAACTTACATGGCTAACGGCAGGTGCCTCGGCGCCCTCGTACGTAAAGCTCACGTCCTCAAATCGCACGTCGCTGCCGGCAGGGTGCTTGGGTTGGGCGGGCACGGAGAGCTGCTTGGAATCCATGACGCTTCGAATACGAGCCAACGAATCGGCACTCATCTGAGAGGCCTCGCCCACAAACATGAGCTTGGTCATGGCCGTCGGTACCACGGCCGAAAATATCGCGTAAAACGTGAAGTTGGTCATAAAATGCGCGAAGTCCGTCTCGCCTGGCGCCAACAGCAACGCCACGGGCAACAGGAATGCCACAAGGCCATTGAGCGCGGTAAGGTTGAGCACCTGCGGACCTCGGCAGAACGTGCCCGCATAGTTTTGCGCCATGTCGGCGTATTCGGCGATCGCATCGTGGAAGGCCTTAAAGGAGTAGACCGTCTGCTGAAACACCTTGACCACGGGGATGCCTCGTACGTATTCGGTGCCGGTCTTGTTCATCTTGACCAGCGCTCCCATGTAGGCCTTCATGAACTCGGCGCCTTTGCCGCTCATCATGGTAGCCATGGCGCCAAACGAAATGGCCACCGAGATGAGGCATGCCGCGCCCAAGCGCCAATCGAGGGCGAAAAGCAGCACGAGCAAGCCCACGACCATGGCGACGGCGCCTGCGATATCGGGCAGCATGTGTGCGAGCAAAGTCTCGGTGGAGGCGGCACACCCGTCTACAATGCGGCGCAGCTCGCCGGTGGCATGCGTGTCGAAGTAGCCAAGCGGCAACTTAAGCAGGTGCTCGCTCGTAGCCTTACGGATATTGGACGCGCAGCGAAACGCGGACAGATGCGTGCACATGAGCCCCACGAAATAAGTTACGATGCTTGCCAGCGCAAACCCCACGGCCCACCAGCCATACATCGCGATGTCGCAGGCTTCGCTCCAGTTAGGTGCCACGGCGATCAGGTCGCGAGCGACAAGCCAAATGCACACGTACGGGCCAAAGCTCAGCAGCTGCGAGAGCGCCGAGAGCGCCATGCCCAAATACGTTAGGAATTTACGGTCACCGGCATACGCGAGCAACTCGCCGATGCCTCCACCTTCCCTTTTTGATCCCTTTGCCATGAGATTCCTTTCTAACGGCTTGAGAGTTAACCGTAATGAACTTATCATTGATGTGTTAGCCATGGCTCACAATCAAGCCAGGCGTGGACGTTTCTGCAAAGGAAAGGGACGCTTTTGCAAATACGGCGGGCGGCGACCGACATAACCGAGCTCTACGCACCACAGTTTGAGCAGTTTGGCCTGGAGCTTTCCGGCAAGGGCGCTGTCTTTACCGGCGAGGTGGCAAACGATCGGGCGCACGGACGCGCATGGATCATGCCCCTCTCCCCTGCCTGCATCGTCATGGAGCATTTCATCACCCCGACGCACGATATGTACCTGACCGAATACACACCCGAGCCATATGCCTGCGTGAGCGAGGTCAGCGCGCCCACACTTACATGCATGCCCGAGGCTGGCATAACGCCCGCGAACCTCAAACCATTGCATGGACCGTGGCCAAACAATGCCGTTTGCAGCTTTATCCAAGATAACTGTGGCGAGGAATTAAGCCCGCTGTTTGCGGGGGAGCTCTATCACTCGCGCTCGGTGCTCTTTTTGCCTGAATATTTTGACGAACTGGAGCACCGCTATCCCACCGAGTTCGCGGGAATCTTTGAGGCGTTTGCCGAGCCATGGCACGAGGAAGCGACGTCTGCCATCTGCCACACGCTGCGCCGGATTAACGAGGACCGCGCTCGCACCGTAGGCGGACACGTCTATATGCAGGGCATCGTGGAGACCATGGTCGCGGAGCTCGCCTGTTCGCGCGCGGCCCACAAGCAGGCGCGGCAGGCGGCAGACACACGCGTCAGCATAACCATTGCCGAAGAAGCAACGGCAATGATTGAGCGCGCGCTCGACAAAGGCAGACGTGTGGGTATCAACGAGGTGGCCGAGAGGCTCTACACAAGCCGCTCCAAACTATGCGCCACCTTTAAGGCCCAAACTGGCGAGTCCCTGGGCACCTACATTCGCAGACGCCGTATGGAGCGAGCAAAGGACCTTTTGGCCGATAGCGCGCTCACAATAGCGCAGGTGGCAGAGCGGCTCGGCTACCCTCAGCAAGCCGCCTTCGCCCAAGCCTTCAAACAACACACCGGCACCACCCCCACCGCTTGGCGTTCCCAACATATATAAAGAATGAGGGCGCCAACGGCGCCCTCATTCACCATATTCCGCTCAGCCCGCCCGACCCGAACGGCCGAGTCGTTGCAGAACCCGGGAGCCCCGGCAGGGCGGGTGCTTGCTCAAAATGAGTTCCGCACGCAAAGAAGGCCACTTAATGTGGCCTTCGTCTTGCGCAGGACTGTTCGAAATTTTGAGGAAACACCCGCCCTGCCGGGGCTCCCGGGTTCCCGCTTACGAGAGCGACGTTCTCAGCAACTCGTTAAAGAGCTTCGGATTGCCCTTGCCGCGGCTCGCCTTCATGCACTGGCCCACCAAAAAGCCGATAACTTTCTGGTTGCCGTCACGATACTGCTGCGCCTGATCGGCACAGTTTGCCAGCACCTCGTCCACGATCGGCTGTAGCGCGCCGGCATCGCTCACCTGACGCATACCACGCTCGTCAACGATCTTGTTGGGGTCGTCGCCGGTCTGGGCCATGGCCTCAAAGACCTCGTGCGCCTGGTTGGAGCTGATGGCATCGGTCGCCAGCAGCTTGGCGAGCGCCGCCACCTGAGCCGGTGCGATACCGGATTCGGCGAGCGACACGCCTGCACCCTTAAGGTAGGCGATCATCTCGTTGACCAGCAGGTTTGCGACCGTCTGGGCCTCCTTGCCGGCCATACCGGCAGCAGCGGCCTCAAAGAAGTCGGCAAACTCGGGGTCGCCGGCAATCTGTTCGGCGTCGGCCGCTTTAATGCCAAAGTCGGCCTCAAAACGGGCGCGCTTGGCATCGGGCAGCTCGGGAATCTCGCCACGGCAGCGGTCGATGAATTCGTCGTCCAGATCGAACGGCGCCAGATCGGGGTCGGGGAACAGACGATAGTCGTCTGCCGTCTCCTTCACACGCATGACCACGGTGCGCTTGCGGCTGGGCTCCCAGTGGCGGGTCTCCTGATAGATGATGCCGCCCTCCTCAAGCACCTCGGCCTGACGGCAAATCTCGTAGGCAAGGCCGTCGTGCAGGCTCTTAAACGAGTTGAGGTTCTTGAGCTCGGTCTTGGTGCCCAGCTTGGTCTCGCCGCGGCGGCGCAGCGACACGTTGCCGTCGCAGCGCATGGAACCCTTCTCCATGGAGCAGTCCGAAATGCCCAGCGTCACAAAAATGCGGCGGAGCTTCTCCATAAACAGGCGAGCCTCCTCGGGCGTGCGCAGATCGGGCTCGGTCACGAGCTCAATCAAAGGCGTGCCACAGCGGTTGTAGTCGACGAGCGACTCGGCAGCAGCGGTAATGCGGCCCTCGGCACCGCCCACGTGCACCATCTTGGCGGCGTCCTCCTCCATGTGGATGCGCAGGATGCGGATGGGCACCGTGTAGGAACCGTCCTCGCGACGCTCGGGCATCTGCAGGTTGGACGCGTCATAGCTGGCCAGATGGCCGGCGCGCTGATTGCCCTCGCGCATGGTCGACGTCATGGACGTGGACAGACCCTCGGCGTTGGCCGAGGCGCTCGCCAGGCTCTGGGCCTCGGCCTCGCCAAACGCGCAGTCGGGGCGCTCGGCGGCACCGCGACCGGTCACATCCAGATCCAGGTGACCGTACATGGCAAAGGCGACCGGACCCTGCGTGGTCTGGAAGTTCTTGGCCATATCGGGATAGAAGTAGTGCTTGCGGTAGAACATCGAGTGGCGCTGGATCTCGCAGTTGGTGGCGAGGCCGGCCTTGACGATGCTCTCGATGGCGCGCTTGTTGGGCACCGGCAGGGCGCCGGGCAGGCCCAGGCACACCGGGCACACGTTGGCGTTGGGCTCGTCATCGTGGCTGAGCTTGCAGTTGCAGAACATCTTGGTATCGAGTGCGGTGAGCTCGGTATGGATCTCCAGGCCGATCACGGCCTCCCAATCCTGCAGGACCTCGGAAAGCTCCTTCATTACAGCTCGCCTCCCTTCCCGGCAAAATCGGGCGCGACGGAAAGCGCGGGCGCACCCGTGGCGGCATCGGCAAAGCCGCGCTCCAGGGCGCGGGCAAACGTGAGCAGCTGACGGTCCTTAAAGGCCGGACCAACCAGCTGGGCAGAAACGGGCAGCTTGGTGTCCTCGCCCAGGCCCAGCGGCACCGAGATACCGCCGTTGCCGCAAATGTTGAGCGAGATAGTGTACAGATCGGAGAGGTACATCTGCGTGGGGTCGCTGATCTCGCCAAACTTAAAGGCCGTACGCGGCGAGGCGGGCATAAGGATGGTGTCCACCTTGGCATACGCGGCGTCGTAGTCCTGCGTGATGAGCGTGCGGGCCTTCTGCGCGGCGTAGTAATACTTGTCGTACACGCCCGAGCTCAACAGGTAAGCGCCGAGCATCTGACGGCGCTTGGCCTCGGCACCAAAGCCGTGGGCGCGCGAAAGCGAGCTCTGGTCGGACAGGTTGGCGCAGCCCTCCTCCTGGTAGCCATAGCGAATGCCGTCGAAGCGGGCAAGGTTGGAGAACGCCTCGGCCGGGCCGATGACGTAGTAGGCGGCGATGGCGGCATCCAGGTGCGGCAGGTCAACCTCGACCAGCTCGGCACCCTGGTTCTGCAGCTCCTGAGCGGCGCGCTGAACAGCGGCCTTGACCTCGGGCGTCAAGCCCTCGGCCTCCATAAACGCAGGGATGATGCCCACGCGCTTGCCCTCGATGCTGTCGTTGAGGTGCTCGGTAAAGTCGACGGCGCAGTCCTGGCTGGTGCAATCGTACGGATCGTGGCCCGCGCCGGTAAGCGCGTTCATGGCAAGCGCGACGTCCTCGACCGTGCGGCCGAAGGGGCCCACCTGGTCGAGCGAAGAGCCAAAGGCCACCACGCCGTAGCGGCTCACGGCGCCGTACGTGGGCTTAAGGCCCACCACGCCGCAGAGCGCCGCCGGCTGGCGGATGGAGCCGCCGGTGTCCGAGCCCAGCGAGAGCGCGACCTCGCCCGCGGCGACGGCAGCAGCAGAGCCGCCCGAGGAGCCGCCAGGCACGCGCTCGGTATCCCAGGGGTTGTTGGTGCGGTGGAAGGCCGAGCTCTCGGTAGAACTACCAAAGGCGAACTCGTCCATGTTGGCTTTGCCCATGGGCAGGCAGCCGGCGTCGAGCATGCGCTGGACGCAGGTGGCGGTGTAGACGCTCTGGTAATCCCCGAGCATGCGGGAAGCACAGGTAGTGCGCGTGCCCACGAGGTTCATGTTGTCCTTGATGGCCAGCGGCACGCCCGCGAGCGGGGGCAGCGGCTTTCCGGCGGCACGGTCGGCATCCACGCGCGCGGCGACCTCGAGCGCGAGCTCGGGCGACACCTGCAGGAATGCCTGGACCCCGCCCTCGCGCGCCTCGATGGCGGCAAGGGAGGCCTGGGCCACCTCGGTAGCGGTAAAGTCGCCGGCGGCAACGCCCGCGGCGATCTGGGCGGCGGTAAGGGAATCGAAGCTCTGAGCCATTACTCGCTCTCCCCCTCTCCCAAAATGGACGGCACGCGGAAGTAGCGGTCGCGCGCGCTGCCGGCGTTTTCCAGCGCAACGTCGAGCGGCAGATCGCGCTCGGGCTCGCGCAGGTCGTCGCCCATCACGTTGGACAGGCTTCCGATGGGATGGAACGTGGGCTCCACGTCGGGCAAGTCATATTGCAAGACGGGCTCGAGCATCTGGACGGCGTCGTTCATGTAGGACGTCATCTGGGTGAGCTCGTCATCGGTCAGTGCGATCTTTGCGTACTCGGCGATGCCGCGCACGTCTTTCTCGCTGAGTGCCATAGGCGCTCCCTTCCGCATAACAGTTAAACCGCTCTAGTATACCTGTCTCTTATACACATCTCCGAGCCCACGAGACGGACTCC
>CABRIB010000028.1 GCA_902470915.1 uncultured Collinsella sp.
GGACTTGCAGCGACGGACCTCAGGACGCTCTTACACCACGTCTGCGCGCGCGACCTCGCTGGAAACTGTGTCCCAGAATTTCGGCTCGAAACGGGACACAGTTTCCCAAACGACCCCGTTCCGGAAACTACATCCCGGAATCGGCGCTCGAACTGGGATGCACTTTCCCGATCGAGCCCCATGGGAAACTGCGTCCCACTTGGGGGGCGCTCTTTAATGACTAGTTGCCTTTGTGGAAGAGGTTTTTGATAACGGAGGGGATGCTCTTGGCGCCCTTGGCCGTCACATCGATAAAATCGGGCGAACGCACAAGCTTATCCTCGTCGACGTACTTGCGGACCGCGCGCAACGTCTCTTTGTCGTCGCGCGTCGAAAACGTAAAGTGACCGTTGTCCTTGGTGAAGATGGCAAAACGCGTGATCTTCTTGGTGCCGCGCAAAACCTCGGCGGCAATATAGTCGACCTCATCCCACGGGATTTGAATATAATCCTCGGGATTGCGCTCGTTATAGTACTCAAACGCCTTATTGCCCACCATCACGTTACCGTGGCTGGTAAGCCCCATCAGGCAGGTTGCCGGCGTTGCCAAATCGACCGTGCTGTTCTGAGATTGCGCCATGCGCGCCTCGCCCTCCAAATAAAACAATCGGACCGCATCCAGTGTACCCACCGGGTGCGGTCCGTTTCAATGGCTCAAAAGCCCTTGTCTAGCTACTCTCGGTCTTAAGCCGAAGCGTGCTTACATGAAGCCGCAGAAGCGACCGATGATGCCGACGGCGAAGAGAGCCAGGATGATGACGATCGGGCTGACCTTCTTCTTGAGGAGCTTGCAGACCAGCAGGGTCAGGCACACGGCGGCAAGGCCGGGGATGAGCTGATCGAGGTTGGCCTGAAGCGTGGTGACCTTCATCTGATCAAGGGCGGTAGCACCGACGGAGTTGTACATCGTCAGCGCTTCCTTGATACCCTCGGAACCGGAGGGCAGGCTAGCCCAGTCGATAAAGGCGCCAGCAGACTGCTTGACCGTGGAGACGATCGGGGTGAAGGAAATGGACACCCAGCGCTCGACCAGGGCGCCGATGATGAACATACCCAGGATGGAAGCGCCCTCGGTGACCTTGCCCATCAGACCACCGGAGAGGTCCTTGGCGATGGAGGAGCCGACCTTGTAGCCAAACTCCTGCGTGTACCACAGGAAAGCGTAACGGATGATGTTCCACGCGAAGAAGAACAGCAGCGGACCGACGATGCTGCCGGACATGGCCAGGGAAGCGCCCAGAGCGCCCAGAATCGGGCGAAGGGTGAACCAGAAGACGGGGTCGCCGACGCCGGCGAGCGGGCCCATCATACCGACCTTGACGCCCTGAATGGCGACGTCGTCAATCGGGGCACCGTTGGCGCGCTCCTCCTCGAGAGCGAGGGTAACGCCAATGACGGGGGCGGAAACATAGGGGTGGGTGTTATAGAACTCCAGGTGGCGCTTAAGAGCGGCAATCTGGTCATCCTTGCTGGTGTAGAGCTTCTTGATCGCAGGGATCATTGCGAAGCACCAGCCGCCGTTCTGCATACGCTCGTAGTTCCACGAGCCCTGAAGGAACTGATGACGGAAGCAAACCTTCTTGCGGTCAGCCTTGGTGAGCTGAATCTTGTTCTCTGCCATATGTATCACTCCCCTCCTACTCGTAATCGTTCAGAATGTCGCCGAGCGGGTCGCCGGAGCCACCGCCCATGCCGCCACCCTGCTTGGCCAGATCCTTAAGGCCAAGGTAGATGAGGGCAAGGGAGATGCCGATGAGACCAAGGGCGATCAGCGTGAGCTGAGGGATGGCAGCAAGGACAAAGCCGAGGACGAAGAACGGCCAGGTCTCCTTGGTGGCCATCATGTTGATGACCATGGCGTAACCGACGGAAGCGACCATGCCGCCGCCGACAGCCATGCCGCCGGACAGCCAGTCGGGCATAGCGTTAAGCGCGTTGGTAACGGCCTCGGCCGGGATGACGCACAGAAGCACTGCCGGGATGGCGATACGAAGGCCCTGCATGAGGATGGCAGCATACTGCCAGCGCTCGATGCCGGAGAAGTCGCCCTTCTCGGCGCAACCGTCCATGGCGTGAGCGATAGCGGTAGCAATGGTACGGCAGATCATGGTCAGGAACAGACCAGCGACCGACAGCGGGACGGCGACGGCGATAGCGGTGGTAACGGCCTTGGCCGAATCGGTGGCGCCACCGTTGAGGGCGAGCACCATGATGATCGAAGAAGCGACCGAGGCCAGAGCGGCGTCAGGCGCGACAGCGGCGCCGACGTTAGCCCAGCCAAGGGCCATCATCTGGAGCGAACCGCCCAGGAGGATGCCCTCCTGAAGGTGACCGGTTACGAGACCGATAAGCGTGCATGCCACGAGCGGCTGATGGAACTGGAACTCATCCAGAATGCCTTCCATACCGGCAAGCAACGCGACAATCGCAACAAGCAGAATAGTGATTGCAGACATGTATCGGACCCTCCTTTACTATGCTTGAGCGGCCAGTTCGGCCTTAGCTTTCTTCAACATGGCGTCGAGATCCTCGGAGGAATCCGAAGGAACCTTGCGGACCTCGAACTTGACGCCCTTGGCCTTGAGGGCCTCGAGAGTCTTGACGTCGTCATCGCCCATAGCGACGGCGTTGGTGACGACGACCTTGCCCTTGGAGTGAGCCATGGAACCGATGTTGACTTCCTTGATGTCGACGCCGGCCTCGATGGCCTTGAGCAGATCCTGCGGGTTCTCAAAGAGCAGCATGGCCTTGGTGTCACCAAAGCGCGTGTCCTTGACGACCTCGGCCATCTTCTTGATGGGCACGACGTTGGCATGGACTCCCGGAGGGGCAGCCTGCTCGATCATGGTCTTGCGGAGCTCGTCGTGAGCAACGCCGTCGGAAACCACGATGATGCGGTTGGGGTTGATCTGCTTGGTCCACGTGGTGGCCACCTGGCCATGAAGCAGACGGGTGTCGATACGGACGTGGGCGATCTTGATGTGCCCATCGCCGATGACCGTTCCCGGAGGGATGGCGCCTGCAGGAGCAGCGGCGGCCGCAGCCGGCTTCTTCTCCTCGGGCTCCAGAGACTCGGGCTTGACGCGCACGCCAGCCTTAGCCTCAGTCACGAGATGTTTTGCGATCGCATGTGCAGTGTTCTTTGCGTCAAAGCGCTGCGAATATGCCTCGATGAGCATAGGCAGGTTGACACCGGTGACGATAGCCCAGGAATCGTGGCCCTCGATGAGCCCGCTGATCTGGTTGAACGGCGTGCCGCCCCACAGATCAACGAGGAAGAGCACCTGCTCCTGGTCCTCGAAGGAAGCGACTGCTTCCTCGACCTTGGCACGGAAATCGTCGGGGCCCATGCTCGGCTCGAGCGAGACCACGGCAACAGACGGCTGATCGCCAAAGACCATCGAGCCCGTCTGCTTGATTCCAGCTGCCAAGTCCCCGTGGCTAGCAAGAACAATACTTACCATCACATAACCTCCTTTTTGTCTACGTATTTCCTACACGACATGAAAGGAGTATACCTGTTTGGATTGTGGAATTATAGCTAAATTCGCAAATGGTTGGATTATTTGTTTAAACGTCTAGGTTTGTTACAAGTTGATTACGTTACTGCTTTTTGACTCATTACACGACAAGGCGTCGCTCATCAAGCCAAGCATTTTACAGATACAAGCAGGCTGTTCATTAATATCGATTTTAGGCAAGCGCGAATGCGCTTGTACTGCCGCTATTTTGTTTAAACAGACATGGCTTGACTATTTTCGTGACTTATGGTCTATGAAACCACTCAAAATAGTTGCGGTGGAATAGTTCTTGTTTAAGAGCCAGAAGGCTGGATTTAGGAACTATTTCACCGCAACTTAGAGGGAATCCTAGGCGATGTGGAGTGGGTTGGCGGCGTCGACGGCATCGGGGGCGTCGGAGAGGCCGTCAGGAGCAGCGTCTGCCGGATCCTCTTCGGGGGTCTCGATCTGCTTGATCATGACCTCCTGGCCCTGCAGCAGGTATGTCTCGCCGCTACCGCAATGGGGACAGGTCTTGCCGTGCTCGACCGTCGCGTAGTCGCGGCCACATGCCTCGCAATGCGTCACAGCCTCGACGGGCTCCACAACAAGCTCCGCGCCCTGCGCGATAGGCTTTTTATCTGCTGCCCAGCGCCAAGCGTCGAGCAGCAAGTCGGGAACGACGCCCGAGACCTCGCCCAACAGCAACGTTACGCTCGAAACGCGACGCACGCCATGAGCGCGCGCTACATTCTCGACATCGCGAATGATGTGGTAAACGATCCCCAATTCATGCACTTTTTCTTCCGCCGTTCCCGTTATGGCTACTTACTTGCGACCGAACTTAATCTTGATGGCGCGCTTGAGCGCGTACTTGCCGAGGCTGGGGAGCTTTTGCTCGTATTTGACCATCGTGGAGCACTCGGGGCGGTCGCGATCCAGATGGATGGCGTCGAACGCGCACTTGGTGGTGCACAGGCCGCAGCCGATGCACTTGTTGGGGTCGACGATCGAGGCACCGCAGCCCAGGCAACGGGCGGTCTCGGCGCGCACCTGCTCCTCGGTAAAGGTCTCGACGTACTCGCTAAACGGCGCGGCCTTCTCGCGCTCGCGGTCGACATGCGCCACCTCGCGGCTCGCGTTGTCGTAGCTCTCGATCACGACATCGTCGCGGTCGAGCGCGGCGTAGCGGCGCTGGTTGCGGCCGATGGTGAGCGTGGACCCCGGCTGCACAAAGCGGTGGATGGACACGGCGGCCTCGTGACCGGCGGCGATGGCGTCGATGGCAAAGCTCGGACCGGTGTAGACGTCGCCGCCCACAAAGATGTCGGGCTCGGCGGTCTGGTAGGTCTGGGGATCGGCAAGGGCACCCTGGCCGCGACCGAGCTCCACCTTGGAGCCAGCCAGCAGATCGCCCCACACGATGGACTGGCCAATCGACATGACCACACGGTCGGCATCGACACGACGCAGGTCGTTCTCGTCGTACTCGGGTGCAAAACGGCCCTCGTCGTCATAGACACGCGTGCAGCGCTTGAAGGTAATGCCACATACGCGACCAGCCTCGTCCAGGTGAACCTCCTTGGGGCCCCAACCACAGCTGATGTGCGCGCCGTCCTCGATGGCCTCGCGACGCTCTTCCTCGCTGGCGGGCATCTGCGCCTCGCTCTCCAGGCAGAACATCTCAACGTGCTCGGAGCCCAGGCGGCAGGCGTTGCGGGCGACATCGATGGCCACGTTGCCGCCGCCCACCACGATGGTGCGGCCGGGCAGCGCGTCGATCTTGCCACTGTTGACCTCGCGCAAAAAGTCGACGGCCACGGTCACGTCCTCGGCATCCTCGCCCGGAATGCCGGCAAGGCGGCCGCCCTGGCAGCCAATGGCCACATAGAAGGCCTTAAAGCCCTGCGCGCGCAGCTCGTCGAGCGTCACGTCGCGACCGACCTCCACGCCATAGCGGAACTCGGCGCCCATCAGGCGAATGGTCTCAACCTCGGCCTCGATAACGTCCTTCTGCAGCTTAAAGCTGGGAATACCGTAGGTGAGCATGCCGCCCGGGCGCTCGTTCTTCTCGAACACGACGGGCTTGTAGCCCTTCTCGGCCAGATAGAAAGCGCAGGACAGGCCGGCCGGACCGGCACCGATGATGGCGATCTTCTGGTCGAAGCCGCCGGCACGCGTCGGCGTCACCACGGGTGGGACATAGCGGGTTGCGGCATCCAGATCGCGCTGGGCGATAAACTTCTTGACCTCGTCGATAGCCACAGCGGCGTCCACACGACCGCGGGTGCAGGCATCCTCACAGCGGCGGTTGCACACACGGCCGCAGATAGCGGGCAGCGGGTTCTCGCGCTTGATGAGCGCCAGCGCCTCGTCATAGCGACCCTGAGCCGCGAGCTTCAAATAGCCCTGAACGGCAACATGCGCGGGGCAGGCCGTCTTGCAGGGAGCGGTGCCGGACCCATGCGTCTCGATGCGGTTGTCGTTGCGGTAGTTGGGCGACCACTTGGTATGGTCCCACTTGGTGGCATCGGGCAGCTCCTGGCGCGGATACTCGGGCACCTGTCCGCCGGCCTTTTTGCTGCAGAGCTTCTGGCCGAGCTTGGCGGCGCCGGCCGGGCACACCTCAACGCAGCGACCGCAGGCCACGCACTTGTCCTTCTCGACCTTGGCGACATAGGCCGAGCGCGACAGGTTGGGCGTGTTGAACAGCTGCGAGGTGCGCAGGGCGTAGCACACGTTGACGTTGCAGTTGCAGATGGCGAAGATCTTGTTCTCGCCGTCGATATTGGTGATCTGGTGCACAAAGCCGTTGTCCTCGGCCTGGCGCAAAATGTCGTAGACCTCCTCGCGCGTCACATAGTGGCCGCGGTCGGTCTCGACCACATAGTCGGCCATATCGCCCACGGCAATGCACCAATCGGCCGGGTCGTCGGCGCAGCCCTCACCCATCACGCGACGGCTCGCGCGGCAACTGCAAGTGCTAGCGGCATATTTGCCATCGTATTTGTCGAGCCAGTGCTCGATATGCTCAATAGGCACCGAGGTGCTCGCGGCGTCAATGGCCTTCTCGACCGGAATGACGTGCATGCCGATACCGGCGCCTCCGGGCGGCACCATCGGCGTAGCCTTGGACAGCGGCCCCTTGGATGCCTGCTCAAAGAACTTGGCATAGACCGGATGCTCCTCGAGCTGGCTCACGCGCATGTTGAGGAACTCGGCAGAACCCGGCACCAGCATGGGCAGCACCCACTGCTTGGCGCGCTCGGGGTTTTCCCAGTTGTACTCGAGCAGACCCGTGTAGCTCATGTCGTCGAGCATCTTCTCGATATCGGCCTCGGGCATGCCGGTGAGCTTGACCATCTCGGGCAGCGTATAGGGACGGCGCATCTTCATCTTGCAGAGCACTTCGGCCTGCTCGTCGGTTGCGGCCTCGGCAAACGACCAGTACTCGTAGCCCAGCAGTTCGTCGCGATGCAGCAGGCGGTTGGTGCAGTGCTCGCACAGCTTGACGATTGCCTCGCGCGGATGCTCCGGCAGCGGCGGCACGAACTCCGAACCGATGTCGGGCTCGGTGTAGCTAATTCCCGGTCCGTTGAGAATCATGGTTGTCCCTTCTCTTGCCGCAGCCTTGCAGGCACGCAGCGCCCCTCTTTTTTTGCAGGCCGGGCATGCCCCCATGCCGTTCACCCGCCATTGTTGACATTGTGTCAAAAATAGTATTGACGAACCGTCAACAATATTCAAGACTGTTAGGCGAACGGTCAGGCAAAAGAGGATGAAAGGCGGCAAAACATGGGCAACAACACAGCAGATACCTCTGTAGTCGATTCCGTCCCCGCATCCGACAGCGCGGCAAAGCGCTTGACGGGCGACGAACGCCGTCGCGAGATCCTCGCCGCCGTGCGCACCGTGAGTTCCGAGCTGGGCGTGTCGCACCTATCGGTATCGGCCGTGACCAAGCGAGCCGGCTGCACGCGCTCGCTGTTCTACCACTACTTTGCCGATATGGACGCCGCCGTCACCGCCGTCATGGACGAGGCAATCGACGGCTTTATCTCCGAACTCGAGCAGTGGAACGCCGGCCGCACCGTCGGTGATATCGAGGGCGCGCTCGACACCGTCGCCCCACTCTTTAAGCGTCTGGTCGCCAGCGGCCACGAACTGCCGCACACTCTGACCTCCAACAGCGGCGCACTCTACGGCGGCTTTCTGCACAACGTGGTTCAGCGCGTGGCTCAGTACATCTGCGACACCACCGTGGTGGACTTTGTCGCCCATCACGAGCTGCGCATCGACCATGTCTACGAAACGTTCTACACCCTCATCATGGGTCTTTTGATGTATATCCGCACGCACCCCGATGTGCCCGACGAGACGGTCAAGGAAATCATCGCCTCGACACTCCACATCGAGGGCTATACCGCCAAGTATCCGGAGCGCATGCCCCAGAAATGACGACATTTGGCCAAACTGCCCGCGATCAGAAGAGGGGCCGCGGGCGTGTGAAAGGAGAGCAGCATGCTGTTCGATGTTTGGGGTAGCGATACCCTTATCCACTGGGCCGGCTGGGCCATGGTCTTTATTGGCCTGATTGTGCTCAACGAGGTCGGCCGCCGCACCAAGCTGGGCGCGGCAATCATCTTTGGCGTGGCTCCGCTGGCCATGACCATCTACTGCGTCGCCATCGCCATCGGCGTCTCACAGGGCGCCGAGTGGGCGCTCACCAACCCCACCCATGTGTACCAGAACAGCTGGTTCCACTACGCCAAGGTATACGCGGCGCTGGCCGGTTGCTGGGGCTTCATTGCCATTAAGTACCAGTGGGGCAAGATCGGCAAGGCGCATTGGTTCCGCGCTTGGCCGTTTGTGATCGTCGCCATCAACATCATGATCGCCGTCGTGTCCGACTTCGAGAGCGCCTATCACTTCTTTGTCCTGGGCGAGTCCACCTGGGTCACCTCAGAAGGTGCTACGCAGCTGGCCGGCTGGAACAACGTGTTCAACGGCATCGCCGGTATCATCAACATCTTCTGCATGACCGGTTGGTGGAGCGTCTACGCCTCCGAGGATCAGACCGACATGCTGTGGCCCGACATGACCTGGGTCTACATCATCGCCTACGATATCTGGAACTTCTGCTACACCTACAACTGCCTGCCCACCCACTCCTGGTTCTGCGGCTTTGCGCTGCTGTTGGCGCCCACCGTCGCCGCCTTTATCTGGAACAAGGGCGGCTGGATTCAGAACCGCGCCTTTACGCTGGCTATTTGGTGCATGTTTGCCCAGGTATTCCCGTATTTCCAGGAGGAGTCCATCTTTGTGACCCACTCAACGCTCGACCCCGGCGTCGCTACCGCGGTCTCGATTGCCGCACTGGTCGCCAACGTCGCCGCGATCATCTACATCGCCTACCGCGCCAAGAAGCTCGGCCGCAATCCCTACAAGCAGGATGTCTTTGAGGGCACCAGCGATTGGGAGAAGGCTACTGCTCGCCGCGCCAAGGTTGATTACGCGCACGCCGAGTAACGCGCCTGACGCAAACATCGCTTGAGTACGAAGCCGCATAACCGGCTCCGCGCAACTCAACGCATTGCAGGGCCCCCGGAATGTGATTCGTTCGCGTTCCGGGGGCTTTTTGCTGCCGCGAGGATGCGGCCGAACGATGCGCTCGGGTTAAATCGGATCTTATATTTCGCATGCGCTTTATATGGCTCCATTTTTGGGTACAGTGTTGTCCCGATATTGAGCTTGGGGGATATATGAAAGATGAGACGATAGGCCAAGAGGATGCGGCCCAAGATGCAGAAGCGTGTGCCAAGGCCCTGGAGAGCCTAGACCAGATCGCGCTGGCCGAGATTGCGTTTGACGATTCGAGCGTTGATGTGCAGGATGAGCCGGAAATCGAAGCACAGCCCGATGATCAGGATGCAAAAGACGATGGCTCCGCGCCCACCGAAGACGAGGCGGGGCACGAGGAATCCGAATGCGAGGCCGACGACCAGCCCGAATCCGACACGAGCGAGGAAACCATCTTGCTCGACAGCTTGCCGGCCGAAGATTCGCTAACCCGCGAGCTTCCCGGCCTGGGCTCTACGCCTGTCGTAGACGAGACCATCGCCATGGGCGATATTCCCCTACCGTCTGTTCCCTCGGCACATGAGGCCGAGGTTCGTCATCGTAAGATGTCGCCCAAGCGCCGCAACCTGGTGGTTGCCGGCGCTGTGGCCGTCGCGCTCGTCGCCGGCGGCGCAGGCTATGCTGCCTGGAACGGATATCAGCAAGAGCAGGATGCCGCTGTCGCCGCCAGTGCGCACACGATGATGTCGGTGCAGATTGGCGTGCACGCCGCGGGCCTCGACTGCTCAACCGGCTCCAAGATTCCCGTACAGGTGAGCGGGCAGGATTCCGACGGTTCTTCTGTGAGCGAAACGCTCTACGTTGATGAGCACGGTCGTGGCATTAAGCTGCTGCCCGGCGATTACACGCTCTCCATTGCCGCCTCCCCCATCGCGGCCGACGGCACCATCTACACCGTCCCGACCACCAAGGCGCAGGTCACCATTAAGAGCGATGGGCAGAATTTGAGTGCCCAGGCCACCTTTAAGCTCAAGGTACCTTCAGCCGACACGGTGACTGACGACCAGATCGATGCCGCTGCCAAGTATGCCGAAGAAGGCGGCGCGAGCTCTGCCGCCGCGGCAAAGATACTCCAGCAGGCGGCAATTACGCGCCGCGATGCCGCCGCCAACGCCGTGAGCGCAAGCGAAGCGCAGTCCGCGCGCGATGCCGATGCTCGGCATAAGGCGACGGATCTGTATCAGCTCGATATCCCCGTCGAGTGGTATGGCAAGGTCGCAACCTGGCAAAACGGCAGTACGCTGTGCATTTATCTGGAGGGCGACACCAACACGCCGCTCGTGACGCTCGTCGCGGTGCGCGAGGGCGAGAGCTTTACGCCCGATGAGGGCGATACGGTTTTGGGTGCGGCCAATCTAGGCAACGGTTATACCGTCTACGCCAGCGGCCCCGTCTATCCGTACGTGGTGCCCCAGACCATCAACGGACGGACGCAGAATCCCGTGTCAACCTACCCCATGGACACGGCCATTGAGCTTGTCGAGCTTACGACCGGCAACCGCTACACCTATAGCCAGATCAAGAACGTACTAGTCGGCAAAGACGGCAAAGCCGACGCCGCGACCAAACTCGAGACCGACTACCTCGCCCAGATTCTGATGCCAAGCATCAAGGCCCAGGACTAGCCGGGCGCATCATGGTGCTCCCCAACCGTGATGAAGGGGCCAGGAGGTCCTGGCCCCACAGATCCGTAGATGGTTAGGCAAGGAGCCACTTCCATGCGGGAACAACGTGTACCACACCGTGCTCGCATGGAATATCGGCCTGCTCATCCATGGTAACGATTGCCGACTCGCCAAGATCGAACTGGGCCATCGAGGCATCAAGCGCGGCAATTTCGCGCTCGCGCGTTTTCTCACTTGCCATATCCACACTCACCTGAATCAGGCTATAAGCCCGCATAAGAAGTGCGTCCCCAGCCACAAAGTCCACCTCATGGTTTTTGCTCTTCTCTTTGATCAGCAAGCGGCAGACCGATCCGACCCTCACCGCGGGAGTCCTTCTTCTTAGCGCGTTGAACACTGCGGTCTCGAGCCTCTGGCCCTGGTCCAATGCCGATGCGGGAGAGAATGCTCCAAACATCGCAGGATCGACAGCGTAGACCTTAGACGCAGACCGCATGTTATTTGCCAGTGAACGCGTGAACTCCGGCACGGAGAACAGCAGGTAGGCATCCTCATAATACTCAAGTAAGTCGCTGAGCGAATTACGACTGACGGGTATCTGCCTGCTCTTGAACTCGTTGTACACTTTGTTCACCGACAGCTCTCGTCCCGAAGATGCCATACACCGCGTCAGGAACAGAGATGCCAGGCGAGGGTTCTTGACGTCGTAACGTTCAACGACGTCCATGGCGACCGTTCGCGAAGCATATTCCTGTAGCAGCTGAATCGCGTCTGCGGGCGTCTGCTCAAGTGTCGCGATGAATCCCCCTCGTTCAAGATATCCGATCAGATGATGTCGAAGCAGCGCTGCATCGCTTGGGGAAAAGGTCGCATCTGGCTCGAAAACGCTCCCCGTCTTATATCGAACGTATTCCGAAAAACTCAACGGAAAAAGCTCTCGTATAAGAGAACGACCCCTGAACTCGCTCTTAAGTTCTGAGGACAGCATCTTAGAAGAAGATCCCGTCACATAGACGGTCGCTTTCTCCGTATCGACTACACGCCGCAGAAACGCACCCCATTCGGGAATTTCCTGGATCTCGTCAAAGAAAATGTAAGCGCCCTCGGTTCGAGCAGCAGGATGCAGCGCATAGAACGTGTCAAGCACGTCCGCCAGCAGCGATGGCTCATACGGGCGCAAGCGCTCGTCCTCAAAATTAAAGTAAAGCATCCGGTCAAGCTCGACGCCCCGACCCTGAAGCCGCTGTATCTCCTGATACAGGCGATACGTCTTTCCACAACGGCGGGCCCCCACAACCACATTTACGATGTTGTCGCGCTTTGGCTCCTGTGGGTTTCCCAAATCAAGGTCTCGCTTAAAGACCTGCGGAACCCCCTGCTGTTCAAAGTCCTTTATTTTCTGGGCGATCAAGTCGTTGAATGCCATGATTCTCCAATCTTGCTCTCTAGCTAATCAAAATTATACTTATTCTTGATTAATTAGAGAGCAAGATTGTGTGTGGCTTGATTAACACTTAAGCAGGTTTTTCACTATTATTGCTCCGAAGGATATCGAGTGGCTAAGAGGACAACCGAGCTCGAATGCGACTCCCCGAGCAGCCAATTTGGCAGTCAATTTGGGACGGGGCCTTTTTGACTACCCTCCCCCTGCAGAAAAATCCCTAACGCAGTTGCGGTGAAATAGGGATTGTTTTTGCTGGTCAAACCGCAAAACAGTCCCTATTTCACCGCAACTTATTGGTGACCTTTTGGGTGGCACTCAGCGCCAGGGGTCGGCTTCGAACATTGGCTCGCGCTCGGGGCGGCGATCGCTGTAGGGATCGTAGCCGTCGTCGTCCTCGTTCTCGGCACGGATGTAGGGGTCGCGCGGCTTGGGCGCAGGCTTGGGTGCAGGCTTGGGTGCGGCGGGCGCCGTCTCAGCCGCCGGTGCGTTCGTCTCGTTCTCGTCTTTCATCTGCATAGCTCCTTGCCTTGTACTCACGTTCAACACCATAGATTGTCGCACGAAAAAGGGCGGCGGACCCAATTGGATCCGCCGCCCTTGGCGTTTAGAGACGACTGGTAGATTTTAAGGCATGTCCCAAAAAACTACTCGGCGTCGGGGACCTCGTAGGTGGCCGCCGGCGTGTTATCGCACACGACGGTAAAGCCGCCGTCCTTGTCGACATCGACCGTCACCTGATCGCCCTCGCGCACCGTGCCGTCGATGATGGCGGCGGCGATGGCGTCCACGACCTCGCGCTGGACCAGACGCTTGAGCGGACGGGCGCCGAACACGGGGTCCAGGCCGCCCACGGCGAGCATCTGCTTGGCCGCCGGGGTGATGGCAAGCGTCATGCGCTCCTTGGCCAGGCGTGCGCGGACGTCGGCAAGCTGGATGTCGACGATCTTCTCGATCTGCGCCATACCGAGCGGATGGAACACCACGATATCGTCGATACGGTTGAGGAACTCGGGGCGGAAGGTCTGAGCCATGGCGGCGTCGACCTGATGGCGCATCTCCTCCTCGTCCTTACCGGACAGATCGGCGATGGCCTTGGAGCCCACGTTGGACGTCATGATGATAATCGTGTTCTTGAAGGACACCTGGCGACCCTGACCGTCGGTCAGACGGCCGTCGTCAAGCACCTGCAGCAGCACGTTAAAGACATCCGGATGAGCCTTCTCCATCTCGTCGAGCAAGATCACGGAGTACGGACGACGGCGCACGGCCTCGGTGAGCTGGCCGCCCTCGTCGTAGCCCACGTATCCCGGAGGCGCACCGATCAGACGCTGGACGCTGAACTTCTCCATGTACTCGGACATGTCGATACGCACGAGCGCACGCTCGTCGTCGAACAGGCACTCGGCAAGCGCCTTGGCGAGCTCGGTCTTGCCTACGCCGGTGGGGCCCAGGAAGAAGAAGCTGCCGATGGGCTTGTCCGGATCGGAGAGACCCGCACGGCTGCGGCGCACGGCTGCGGCCACAGCGGAAACGGCCTCGTCCTGGCCGATGACGCGCTTATGCAGCTCGCCCTCCAAGCCCTTCAGCTTGTCGAGCTCGCCCTGCATCATCTTGGACACGGGCACGCCGGTCCAGGCGCTTACGACCTCGGCAATCTCGTCGGAGGTCACCTGCTCGTTGAGCCCCTCGCCGTCCTGCTGCTTTTGCGCCTCGAGCGCGGCCTCGGAATCCTGAATCTGCTGCTGCAGGCCCGGAATCACGGAGAAGCGCAGCTCGGACGCACGGCCCAGGTCGCCGTTGCGCGTCGCGCGCTCTTCTTCGCTCTTGGCCTCGTCAAGCTGGCCCTTAAGCTCCTGCACGTGGTCGATAGCGTTCTTTTGGTTGAGCCAGCCGGCCTTTTGCACGTTGAGCTTTTCCTGGACTTCGGCAATCTCTTGGCGCAGAGCCTCCAAACGCTCCTTGGAGGCGTCGTCGGTCTCCTTCATGAGCGCCTGCTCCTCGATCTGCAACTGGGTGAGTTGACGTGTGGTGGCGTCGATCTCGACCGGCATGCTGTCGAGCTCCATGCGCAGGCGGCTTGCCGCCTCATCGACCAGGTCGATGGCCTTGTCGGGCAGGAATCGGTCGGCGATATAGCGATCGGAGAGGTCGGCAGCTGCCACAAGCGCGCTATCGGTGATATGCACGCCGTGGAAGATCTCGTACTTCTCCTTGAGGCCACGCAGGATCGAGATGGTGTCCTCGACGGTAGGCTCGCTGACCATTACGGTCTGGAAACGACGGGCGAGCGCCGCGTCCTTCTCGATGTACTTGCGGTATTCGTCAAGCGTAGTCGCGCCGATCGCATGCAAGTCGCCACGGGCAAGCGCCGGCTTCAGGATGTTGCCGGCGTCCATGGAGCCCTCGGTGGCACCCGCGCCCACGATGGTATGGAGCTCATCGATGAACAGGATGACCTTACCTTCGGACTTCTGCACCTCCTTGAGCACGGCCTTCAAGCGGTCCTCGAACTCGCCGCGGTACTTGGCGCCGGCGACCAGCGCGCTCATGTCGAGCTCGATGAGGTCGCGGTCGCGCAGGGTGCTCGGCACGTCGCCGGCCACGATACGCTGGGCGATGCCCTCGACGATGGCCGTCTTGCCGACGCCCGGCTCGCCGATGAGCACGGGGTTGTTCTTGGTGCGGCGGGACAGGACCTGAATAGTACGACGGATCTCGTCGGTACGGCCGATGACCGGGTCGAGCTTGCCGGCGCGGGCCAGATCGCAGATGTTGCGACCGTACTGCTCCAACGCCTCAAACTGAGTCTTGTCCTCGGCAGACGTCACGCGGTCATCGCCGCGCAGCTCCTCATAGACCTGCTCGATGCGCTCCTTGGTCACGCCGGCGTCGCGCAGAACGCGGCCGGCCTCGCCCTTGTCCTCGGCAAGTGCCATCAGCAGATGCTCGGTCACCACAAAGCTGTCGCCCATCTTGGTGGCCTTCTTCTCGGCCTTTTCGATGACGCGAACGAGCTCGTTGGACAAGCCCATCTGCTGACCCTCGCCCGAAACCTTAGGCGCGTGGTCGATGGCATCTTGTGTGGAGCGTGCGAGCTGGGCCGGGTCGGCACCGATGCGCTCGATAATCACAGAGATATTGCGCTCACCGGCACCGAGCAAGGCGGACAGCAGGTGAATCGGCTCCACCGCGCCGGCCTGCGCGTCGGCAGCCGTGCTCATGGCGGTTTGCAGCGCCTCGCGCGACGTCATTGCTAGCTTATCGATTCTCATGGAATCACCTCTCTTGGGGTGGCCGCCCTACGGGGCGGCTTCACGTTGTTCGAGAAGTATTGTTGCCAGCTTTGCACGATCTTATACATAAATCTAAGTCTCTATATATAAGATTTTCTGAGTGATTGAGAGATAGGGAGCAGGCGCGCTCACCCGCTACGGCCTCGTCCCCTTACTATCTCAATCTGTAACATCTAGCGGCTGTTTATGGCTCCAGATGTTACAAATCAAGATGAAATGACCAGCGGCGCCCGTTTGTCTCAATCTGTAACATCTACTCGGCAAATTAGGGTCTAACTGTTACAAATCGAGACGAACGAAGACACCTGAATCGAAAATCTAAATCTGTAACACCAGGCCCACTTTTAGCGGCCAAGATGTTACAGATCGAGACAGACCGAAAACCACCACAAAGAGGACAGGCACCTTTGTGGTGGTCGCGGTCTCTACTCCTTCGCCGAACCCGTGCTTCCCGATTCGGCGTTCCAGGACATCTCATCCTCGAACAACCATGTACGGGCAGACCCACTATCGCGTGCAGCCTGCGGGTCGGGCAAGCAGGTCTGTTCATAGGCATCCTGAATGCACTGACCCATAAAATCGTTGAGCTCGGTCTGGTTGCCCTCCATGACATAGGCGACATCGCCGTCCAAGATGTAGATACCCGGCCCCTCATTGCCCTCGTAGCCAGGATCGTACGAAACATCACATAACTTAGTGCCATTCGCGGTGTCCAACTCGATGGACGAGCGGCATCCGCCAACCATGTCGTTCGCTTTTGCCCGATAGGATGCATATCCATACCAGCGCTTAAAGGTTTTGCCCTTGAGCAGCTCGGACGCCCTGTCGATCAGACTGGAATCCGTGGTATAGCGCATAGCCCCAAGCTGAATAAGTGGATAATTACTAATGCCCAGCGCAGCCGGTTGCTCATCAAAATCAACGGTAATGGTCTCAGGCTTGTCGTCGCCGGTCAGAAGTTCGACAGATTGAGTCACAGGCTTGACCACCGGCTCCGTCACCGCAGCAGGTAGAAATGCCATACCGACAGCGCCCGCGCCAACCACAGCGATCGCAAGCGCCAAGACAATCAATCCAATACGGGCAAAACGGCTCACGGCAAAACACCCCACAATGCAAACCTTCGCCACCTGCACCAATGATACCGCCAGCTAACACTATTACCAAAAGAAGCCGCGCGCTCCTCACCACCACAAAGGGGACAGGCACCTTTGTGGCGGTTTTCGACGCTAACGGTCGACCATCTCGCGCCATGAGATTAAACTTGAATTGTTCTCTGAACATATCCATTTCTGCCTATCCTCAACAGATCTTTGTCTCGAGGAGCGCATATGAAGCCGTCTCATTCCACCGGTCGCAACGTCATCGCCATTCTCGCCATACCCATCGCGATGTTCTTCTTTATCGTCGTCACGCCCTTTTCCCTTGGTATCGCCTCGCCCTTCGATTTATGCGGAATGGTCGACGCTGGCTCGCGTGCCACCTCGCTCTCCTTTATCTGCCGCGGTGTTTTCTACGAAGATAGAATTCCCACCGGACTTTGGCAGTCCAAGTTACCGTTGCTCGGCCAGGTCGACGGATGCTCTCCTTATTTCTGCCTTGACCCTCAGGCGCTAAACTATCTGATCGACGACCAGCCACTCGACTCCATCACCCTCGCCTACGACTACGCACCAAACACCGATGAGCGCCACATGAACCAAGTCCTCGACAAGCTGCTTGGACAGTGCGGGCTCACCGCGGAAGCCGGTCGAACCATCTATAGCAACCGGAAATTAAAGCGAACAGAACTCCGCCGTGTCGGAAAAATCCAAGGGCGAAGCGGGGCTGCCTACTGGCAGGCCTGGGCGACACGCGACAAGAGCGAATTCGGGCACAGCACCTATACGGTCACTGTCTACACCAAAGACGGAATTAAGGACAATGTTGACGATTTCGCGTCATCCAAACTCGGCATCCCCAAAACAACCAAGCCCGCCAGCCCAGATGAAATCCTGTAGAGACGCTCATTAGAATGTCGTTCAGCGAGCACGGCAGCATCGAGCTCGCCCACCACCACGAAAGGGACAGGCCCCTTTGTGGCGGTTTTCGACAAAAAGAAGCCGCCCCATTAACAGAGGTGGCATCAAGCAAGTCCATTTATTAGCGTCCCTCAAGACCCAACGAAAACGCAGCGATGGAATCGAGAACCGACAATAGCCCGTTCGCACAGATAGAGGCAGAGATTCAAGGTCAGAGTCCGGCTTAAACGGCTTAGCTATCGCACGTCACATTGTTCTCGTCGTCCCCCTATCATATTTATAGTGCTTATAGTGAAAATAGTGAGTTTAGTGAGAAGAGTATCGCTCAAAACTCGTGGACTCAATTATTGACCTCACGCCCAGAATGAGTGGGGCAAATATTTCTATTAGAGGTCAAATCGAAGCCCAATAGGGCCTTTTCACCCCGTCATTTCGATCGATCGCTTTCTTTTGAAGATTGTCGTAAGCTGGTATCACTTATCTTAATGAATGCATACTATTTGCGAGGTACCCGCCGTGAAACGCTCCACCTATATCGGCCTGCTCGTCTTAGCGTTTGCGATTACCGCAGTCGGCGTAGGAATTATCTATCTCGCATTTCTCCCCGCCTCTGCGACGCAGGCGGCGGTTGAGACCGTAAGCTATCCCATCGAGGTCCTCACCGATATCGTCAAACCCGATTCGGTCACCGTCGATTTTGACGGTACGCCCGCAGCGCTTGGTGTCAGCAACTATCCCCGCATCGAACTTGGGGCCAGACGCTACACCAAAGATGAGCAGCTTATCGGCAAGGCAACCAGTTTACTCAAAGGCAAGACGTTTAAGCGGTGGTACGGCGCCGCAATATATCGAGCCAAGAATGGCCAAATGGTTGGCGGATATTATTCGACCCTTGAGCTCGATGCGGCAAACGGGAGCAAATTGTGCAACGTCTCATACGACCCTGGCTGCGTGGACAATGAAGGACCGGGGGTCTATATCTCGGATGGCGACGTAATCTACGTCATGGAGGGCGACCAGACGGCAGTCGTCGATTTTATGGATCGGTGTACCGAGGATGCCTACGAACAAACCTGCGAGCCCGATCCGCAGACAGCGCGCAACAGTGGCTCGGCACGCACTTGGCTATTTGACGATGAAATAACCTGGACCCCATCGAAATAAGGACCCGCCGGGCAGGCAACTTTGTGATGGTCCCGGTCAATTATTAGCGCCCCTCAAGACCCAACGAGAACGTCGCGGTAGCCCCGGCCACACCTTTCCCTCGGGCGACCCTCGCGAAGCGCGTGAGCACGAGGGAAAGGTGTGGCCGGGGCGTACAGCAGAGTTACTCGGCAGCGGCTTTGAACTTGTTGTAGTTGATCAGGCAGCCGGCCTTGACGATGGCGCGCTCCTCTGCCGTCATATCGGCGATGTAGAGCTCAATCTGCTCGGCCGTGCCGTCGGCGCGCACAACGTAGGCAGCGATGTTCTTTAGATCGCCATCGAGTGCGGCACGGATACCCGGCACAAAGACGTAGTCGCCCACCTCAAAGTTGGGCTCGGCCTCCATCTGGAAGGGCACCATGCCCCAGTTCATCACGTTGGAGCGATAACGCTTGGTGGCGTATTCGTGGACGATGTTGGCCAGACCGCCGATCACGCGCTGACAGCTCGCGGCTTGCTCGCGGGCGGAACCGTCACCGGGCTTCTTGGCATAGAGCATGGAGCCGTACTCGGTCGCCTTGGCATCTGCCGCGACACCCGCGCCGGCCAGCGCCTCAAACACGCCCGCGAGCTCGGCATCGAGCACCGCCAGGTCGCCCGCGGCCTCGCCAGCCACGCGGCGCTTCTCCACGGCGTCGACCTTCTTGGAGCGGCCCACGTAGGCAGGGTCGCGGCGGCTCAGCGTAAACTCGGCCAGGCCCAGCGGGTTGGAGCGGAAGGAGCTCGTCTCGCCCGAGGGAATGAGCTCGTCAGTCGTGGTGACCGGGTCCATAATCTTGGAGCACACCTTGAGCAGGATATCGTCGCCGAGCGGCTCCATCGCGGGCCACGGCTTGATGTTGGGACCCTCGACCAGCTCGTCGGCCGGCTCAGCCTTGCCAAAGCCCCAGTACACGCGCTTCTTGTACGGCGCGTCGTCAAAGGTGTACTCGCAGGCCTCGTCCCAAGTCTCCTCGGGCAGGTCGGTCGCCGGCGTCAGGACGCCGCCGTTGGCAGCCGTCGCCGCAATGGAGCGGGCGTCCATCAGGGCCACGGCGCTCAGCTGACCGTTGCCCGGCTTGGAACCCTCGCGATTGGGGAAGTTGCGCGTGGTGTGGCGGATCGAAAGGCCGTTGTTGGCAGGCGTGTCGCCGGCGCCGAAGCACGGGCCGCAGAATGCCGTGCGCACGATCGCGCCGGCCTCCATAAGGTCGTAGATATAGCCGCGGCGTGTAAGCTCGAGCGCCACGGGCTGGCTCGTGGGATAGACCGACAGCGAGAACTCGCCGCAGCCGGTGTTGGCGCCCTTGAGCACGCGAGCAGCCTGGACCACGGAGTCGTAGTTGCCGCCCGAGCAGCCGGCGATAACGCCCTGCTGCACGTGCAGCTTGCCGTCGACGATCTTGTCGAGCAGGCTAAAGTCTGTCTCTTATACACATCTGACGCTGCCGACGATACTCCTTGTGTA